>JAUXUQ010000012.1 GCA_030680605.1 Gammaproteobacteria bacterium
CGCCACCACCGCAAAGCCCCTGCCCTGCTCGCCGGCACGCGCCGCTTCAATCGCCGCGTTCAGCGCCAGCAGGTTGGTCTGCTCGGCGATACCCTTGATCACGTCCAGCACCACACCGATGCTGGTGCTGTCCTGCTCCAGTTTCTGAATCACCTGGCCGGCCTTCTCCACCTCTGCCGCCAGACCGTCGATCGCCTCCATGGTCTGCGCCACCACCTTCTTGCCGATGTTGGCTTCGCGGTCCGCCTGCTGCGCAGCCTCCGAGGCCGAGGAGGCATTGCGTGCCACCTCCTGCACCGTCGCCGACATTTCATTCATGGCGGTAGCCACCTGATCGGTCTCGGCCTGCTGCTTGCGCACGCCCTGACTGGTCTGCTCCGTCACGGCGCTCATCTCTGCGGCACCTGCGGTCAACTCATCGGTAAAGGCGGTGATATCCACCATCATCCCGCGCAGCTTGCCGGCAAAGGTGTTAAACCAGTGCGCGACCTCGCCCATGTCATCCGTGGCAGATTCGTCCATCTGCTTGGTGAGATCACCCTCACCCTCGGCAATATCCTTCAGGCGGGCTTTCATCTCCTGCAACGGCCGCACGATGACCTTGCTCAATATCCAACTCACTATAATCAGGCCCAGGACGAATAACACCAGCTTCACGGCTGTATCGTTCCACAGATTACGCTGGGTAACCGCATCGATGGCTTCCATTGAATATGTAACGCGGATCGCACCGTTGACGCTGCCTGACGGCACCGTATGACACTGCAGGCAGTTCACACCGCGGGTATTCTCCGTGGCGCGGAAGGGCGTCACCACCGTCACGGTGCGTACACCCTCCTTTTCTCCCACGTGCACCACTTCGTTGCCCTGCAAGCCCTGCTCATCAAACTGATCCGCTGCCGATTCCCCGGCCAACCCCGGGCCAAACTGACCGGTTACCGGCTGGCCGCGATTGACCCGCGCCTCCAGCACCCCCGGCCGGGCATTCATCTTGTCCTTGAGGATGGTGCGCTGATCCATTGCACCCACCAGCATCAGGGTGTTGAGACTGTCGAAATAGAAGGTGGTCATGTCCTTCACATCGGCTATCGTCTTCTCCAGTGTATGCTGGCGCTCACTCTGGTAGGAAAACACCGTGGTAGCCACCGCGACGCCGACAAAGATCAGGCCGACGACCAGGTTGATTTTGAACCGCACCGACATACGCTTCATGCCAAATACGCGACTGATTAGGGAAAACATAATCGCACTCCTCTACTTGCTGTTATGTGTTATTAGGGGTTGAAACAATCTCTAAAATATGGGGACCTGCCTGGCTAGGGTAGCGTCCGCCCTGCGCCAAACTTGAGCCCCTGTAACCACTCAGGCGTACAAGTCCAGCAGTCCGACGGGCAGCTTTACGACGGCCTCCGTATCTGTATCGGCACCGGGCTGATCAGGATCCCCCGCCGCCGCACCGGGATGAGCCCTGCCCTGATACTGCGCGGCCTGGCGCTGTTCGGCAAAGCTGTGTGCCGATACATCCGTACCCGCCAGTGACAGGCCGTTGGCATGCAGCATCTCCCGCAGTCGCGGCAATGCCGCCTCCAGCGCTTCGCGCACCTCGGCATGGGCCGAGGTGAAGCTCACCCTGGCCTGGTCGTTGCTACCCAGCATCACCCGCACCTCCACAGTGCCCAGTCCCGGCGGATTGATCCGCAGTTCCGCGCCTTGCGCCCCCTGCTTGACCATCCACAGCACGCGCTGGGCCACCGCCTGATCCCAGCCCGGATCCTGCAACGGCACGGACAACTGCATGAGTATTGGAGCCTCCGCGCGTTGCGGGCGCGGATCGTGGGTCACGGCAGCAGAGGTGGCTGTCGACGACTGGGCAATGGCATCAGCCGTACCTGCCAGCCTCCCCTCTTGTCGCACAGACTGTTGCGCCCCCCGGCCACCCTGCACCAGCACGGCATCTGCCGCTGGCGGAACCAGCGGCAGGGCACCGGCCTCATCCTGAGCAGTGGCCGATGCAGCATCCGCTGCCGCATTGACGACAGCCGCTGTCTCGGGGCGGGGTAGGCTTGCAGCCGTAGAAGGCAACGCTACAGACACGTCACCCGTGGCGGGGGATAGCGGGACGGCGGGTACCAGACCCTCTGCTGTGCCCGCCTCAGGGCCTGCAGCGGTAAGGCGTTCCAGTGCCAGGGCACCGTCGGTCGTGTTTGGCGACAAAGGGGGCGGCAGCACCTCACCGTCAAGCGGCAACAATGCCCCAACCTCCGGCAGGGAACCGCCCTGGCCCTTGTTCTGGCCCGCCGTATTATTCTGCGGGGTGGCTGCCAGCTGTGTCGCCAAGGCCTGCGAAAACGGCTGGCTGCCTTGCTCGCCGACGCCTGCCTGCTGCGGTTTGGCAGTCTTCGACACCTGCTTTGCAGCAGCCTGCGTCGGCAATAAAAGTGGGGTAGCCCCTGGCATGACGTTGTCCTTGCGTACTCACCTGACCGGTTGTGCCATGAGTCAAGGCAAGTTGCATGCCAGCGCTACGATGTTGGGGAGTTTGTCATCTCGCCCTGCCAGCCCGATACCGTACCTGCAGCGGGAGCGTGCAGAGGAGCCGTCGTCGCTGGCGGGTACAGCCGCATACAGGGATACGCCTCAGGCCGCACACTCCAGATCAAAGCTGAAGCGGGCACCCTTCCCCGGCTCGCTCTGCACCTCGATCAGGCTGCCATGCAAATCAAGTATGCGCTTGGCGATGGCCAGTCCCAGACCTGTCCCACCGGCGTGCGCCTGGCGGGTTTTTTCCACCCGGTAAAAGCGGTCGAAGATATATGGAATGTCCTCTGCCGCTATGCCGCAACCGGTATCACCCACCTGCACCCTGACCACCCCCTCTCTACGGATCACGTGTACCGTTACCGTGCCGTTTTGCGGCGTATAGCGCAGCGCATTTTCAATCAGATTCGCCAGCACCCGCTCAATCAGGCCGATGTCGGCATGCACAAATGGCAGATCAGCATCGCACCGCACCTCGATCTGTATCTGTTTGTTTTCCGCTGCCAGCTGATATTTCTGCGCCACATCCTGCACCAGCTCCCCCAGCGCAAATGACTCGGCCTGCAGCAGCGTCACACCTGAGTCGAGCTTGGCCAGATCGAACAGTTCAGCCACCAGCCGGCCCAGCCGCTCACTGTGGCGGCAGGCAATTTCAATATAGTGTCGCTGCTCCCCGGGTGTAAGCTCCCCCTCCTTGAGCAACAGGGTTTCGAGATAGCCCTGCAGCGCCGCCAGCGGTGTACGCAGGTCGTGCGACACATTGGCCACCAACTCCCGTCGCAGACTGTCCGTCTGCCTGAGATGGGTCACCTGCTCGGTAATGCGGTGTGCCATCTGGTTGAAACTGGCCCCGAGGCGGTCAATCTCATCGCCCTGTGCCAGTTGACTGGTCTTGACTGCTATCTTCGTGGCCTGAGTATCAAAAAATTCCGCATGCTGGAAGTTGTCCATGGCGTCGGCCAGCCGGGCAAGGCGGCGCGTCAGGTAACGAAACAGCAGCAGGCCGGCCATCAGCGTCAGCAACAGGCTCGCGCCGATCGCCCACATACTGAGATGCAGGATGTAGCTGCCCTGGCGCATCTGGGCGATAGAGTCATAGGCCTGCCCCTCCAGCACTACATACAGATAGCCCTGGGTCGCGCCCCCCACAGAGACTGGCGCCACAGAAAATATCTTGCCGCCCTGCACGGCACGCGGATCGTCACCCAGCAGTGGCGCAGCCTCCACCCCCCGCATGAAACGCTGCAATGGCTCCAGCCCTACCCGCTTGCGCTGCAACTGCTCCGTCGGCACCGAGCAGGCGAGTATTGTGCCGCTCCTGTCGAGCAGGTAAATCTCGATATTGGGGTTGATCACCATCAGCATCTTGAATAATTCGTTGAGCGCCCCCTCGTTCACCCTGTCTTCCAGCATCAAGGTCTTTTCCGCCACCAGATGCTCGGCCAGCGTCCAGTTCAGTTTCTGGGTGGCCTCCTGCTGATACATCTGGGTGCTGAACAGGGTGAGCGCGATATAGAGCGCGCCGATGAGACACAGCAACCCCAGCAACACGGCCGCCAGTTTCGCCGACAGGGTCTTGAACATGATCAGTACCCGCGCACGTCGCCCGGCTCGGAAAATTTATAGCCGACGCCCCACACGGTAAGAATGTAATCCGGGTGCGTGGGATCGTGTTCGATTTTTGCGCGCAATCGGTTGATATGCGAATTCACCGTATGTTCGTAACCGTCGTGGCTGTAGTTCCATACCTGATCGAGCAACTGCGAGCGCGTGTACACCTTGCCCGGGTGCCGGGCAAATTGCAGCAGCAGGGCGAACTCCTTCGCTGTCAGCTCCACTGGTTTCCCGCGCAGCGTGACCTTGCGCCGGTCTACATCAATGACGAGATCACCCACGTGCAGCACCTGTTGCTCGTCACCGGCATTTTGGGCTGCCAGCGCATCCACACGACGAAACAGCGCCTTTACCCGCGCGATAAGCTCGCGGATGCTGAAGGGCTTGGTGAGATAATCATCCGCGCCCACCTCCAGCCCCAGCACCCGGTCAAGTTCCGTAGACTTTGCCGTCAGCATGAGAATCGGGATATAGGCGGGGCGCGCACGCAGGCTGCGACACACCTCCAGTCCGTCCAGCCCCGGAATCATGAGATCAAGCACGATGAGATCAAACTGCTGCGCGAGTGCGAGATCAAGCCCGGCACGCCCGTCATGCGCCAGCGTCACCTCGCAGCCGAGATCGCGCAGGTGCAATTCCACCAGATGCGCGATGTCTTTTTCGTCTTCCACCACCAGTATTTTGCGCGCCATGCAGGCCTCGCCGGATATTTCTCGATTGCTCAGGATACGGCAGGAGTTTCACAAAAGCATCACATGAAAAAAACAAAACCCCGCCAGGCTGCTCGCCGGGCGGGGCTGGAGACACGGGAGCAACCGATGTCAGTCGTCTCTGCCGAAGAAGGCGCCGAGCAAATGCAGCAGGCTGGTGAAGAGGTTGTAAATGCTCACATAGAGCGTCACTGTGGCCAATATATAATTGGTTTCGCCATCGTTCACCAGCTGACTGGTTTGATACAGGATCAAACCGCACATCAGCAGCACAAACATGGCCGACACCGCCAGCGCCAGACCCGGCATGCTGAAAAATATCGCACCGAGGCCGGCCAGAAAAGCGACCAGGATGCCCGCGAACAGAAAGCCGCCCATGTAGCTGAAGTCCTTGCGCGCGGTGAGCGCGTAGGCCGACAAGCCGAGAAAGATCGCACCGGTGCCACCCAGTGCCATCATCACGGTCTGGTGACCATTGGGCAGGTTAAGGTAGGCGTTCAGAATCGGCCCCATGGTCAGTCCCATAAAGCCGGTCAGGGCAAACACGGCTGCCAGGCCCCAGGCGCTGTTCTGCAACTTGTAGGTCAGGAACAGCAGTCCGAAGTATCCCAGCAACGTGATCAGGATACCGGGGTGCGGCAGATTCAGCGCCATGGCGGTGCCGGCGGTCGCGGCGCTGAACAGCAGCGTCATCGCCAGCAGCATATAGGTGTTTCGAATCAGTCTATTGCTGGCCAATACCGCCCCTGCAGACGGCGCTGAAGCGACAGACTGGGACTGATAGGGGTAATTACTCATAGATCCAGGCTCCTGATTGCAAATAGGTTCTTTGACTCTGAAATGAGACCACAACCATCGTCATGAGTTCATAGCATACTGGAGTCCGGCCGCAGGTCAAGACCCTGATCAGGCCCGGTAAGGCTGGCCCCGGCCCGCGGATTTCGGGTATGCTCCCGCACTGGAGGCGTGGCCGAGTGGTTGAAGGCAGCAGTCTTGAAAACTGCCAAGGGCGCAAGTCCTTCGTGAGTTCGAATCTCACCGCCTCCGCCAATTCACCTGGCCCGGGCTGTCATCGCACCGTCAGGGCAGGCCAACACCCGTCACAGGGTGTCGTCCGCTTCTCCGACCAGGATGGATAAATTCTGCAGGCGTCCGCGCGTCTTCTTCCTCGCAAGAATTTTCTGGCGGGCCTCGACCGGCAAATCGGTAAACAGGATCACCTGTTTCTCTATGAGGAGATCGACAAGATCATCCAGCACCCGGATCATCTTGGCGTCAAGATGAGCCAGCAGCAATTGAGCTTCGTCTGCCGGGCCTTCTGCCCCGGAATTCAGAAAAAGCAACATATCGGGATGCGTGGGCAACAGAAACTCCGCATCCCCGGCAGGGCGCTCATTAAAGAGCGCCACCACTTTTCCGGACGAATCACGCTGAACATATGGCATGTGTAGCCCTTGTCGATGAGGGTTTTTCGAACAAACCGGCAGGACAATAATAAGGTAATCCGGGTGAAACGCAACCTGACTTTCACCCTGCGGCGGAACCGGGCAGAAGGTTGAAATCGTGCTGCAACGAGTGTCTCAATGACCGGAGGAACGAACTTGCTGATTCCGGCAATTGTCGGCAAAAAGCCGGGCCTGCTTGCCCCGTGCGGTCATTCCCGGCCGGACGCCCTCCGAACCTCGGCATGGAATTTGCCTATATTCAGGCGCACACCCCTGAATGAGGAATTTGCCATGAAAATTACCGCCGCACTGCCCCCCTCCCCTGCGCGCGAACACGCCAGACCGCCCGCAAATGCCGCCACAACCGGCCCGAGCCCGCAGGCATCAGACCACAACGCCCTGCCGGCAACAGCTGCCGGGCAGCAGGGCCAGAAAGCAACGCCGCCGGGACTGACGGCGGTTCAGACAAGACTGCAAGCCATCCCCGAAGCCGGACGCAACGCCGGCCAGACCAGCGCGCTGGAAAGAATCAACCACAACATTGCCCGCTACCTCGAAAACCAGCCCTCCCACTCAATAACAGCAGATACTGAGACCTCTCTCGATGTTACGGGTTAGAGACGATATTCGGGAGGCTTGACCTTCTGAAGTCCGTGGGCCAGAGACGTCCTGTGGGAGGTTGGGCAGCGGGTGGTTTGCCCCAGCCCAGCCAACGTTGTTTAAAAAGCCCCGGGGCAGCCTTCCGGCCCCCGGGTATGTGATTACCTCAAACGCAGCGGGCGCGGCGAGACAGGACGCATAATCGCAACCCGCCTCGCGCCCGGTCAATCATCAGAGGATAAAATCACTGCTCGCCAACGCCGTCGCCGTGACGCCGGTGAGCGTCACCTGCAATTCGACTGTTGACGTGTCGCCGTCGGTATCGGCCCAGACAATCGTGTCAGCCCCATCCTGGAAGTAGTTGACGCTGTTGGCGGTAACCGTCGTGCTCAGAGTCGCACTACTGCCGGTGATGCCAGCGATGGCCGAGAAATCCAGCGTGTCATTACCAGATAGGTTGAAGTCGGTAATGACATCCCCGGTGTCGAGTGCGCTCAGGAACACGAACGTATCGTCGCCGGCACCTCCAGTCAGGGTGTCCGCGCCGTAGCCGCCGTAGATGATGTCGTTACCATCGCCGCCGTTGATGATGTCATTGCCGGAGCCGCCGTAGATCGTGTCGTTGCCACCCCCTCCGCTGATTACGTCGTCGCCAGCCTGGCCATACAGTGTGTCATGATCGTTATTGCCATTTAGCGTGTCATTCCCGCCAGCACCGTAAAGGGCATCGTTACCATTACCCCCATTTATTGTGTCATTGCCAGCACCTCCAACCTTAATGTCGTCCCCACCCGTTGAGGCGCTCCAGTTCGTCGTCGTAGCCGTTGCTGTTAGCGTATCAAAATCATTGTCATTCGGATCACCGGTTCCAGTGTACGCTGCGACCACAGTCGGCGGCGATGCTATGCTCGCCTCGTCCGCGCCAATGAGATTGATAACCAACGGCTGGCTGGCGCTGGCGCTGCCGTCGGAGACAGTAACAATGAAGTCATCCGTCGGGTTTTGGCCGGTGTTCAGGCTCTCCACCGCTGCGTCATCGGCGACGTACTTGTAGTCGCCGGTCACGCTGTTGACATACAGCGTGCCGTAGGCGCCGGTTTTCTCGATATCGAAGCCGCTCTCGCTACTGGCGCTACCGCCGTCAATACCATAGGTCAGCGTGTCACCGTCCACGTCAGATCCAACCAGCGTGCCTGTCACGTCGGGGTAGATGTCGTCAGCCGATGTGTCGGTCACCACTCCCTCCGTCACCGCCGCCAGCGTCGGCGCATCATTCTTGCCCATAATTTCCACAGTCGCCGTAGCCCAGCTCAGCGTGCCATTGCCGAGACGGATGGCGTAGGTGAAGGTGTCCGTCCCGATCTCGCCCTCCTTGAGCGACTGGAAGTGGGCCTGGCTCTCAGCAGTCACGGTGTACGCGATCTTCCCGTTCACAATGCTGATCTCGGCACCGAATTTGCTGTAATATGTTGTGCTCGAATTGTATTTAGTCAAGAGATCACTGGTGCCCGCAATGTCTGGGGTGCTATCACTGTCATTAAAATCACCAACATAGCCATCGTCGAGCGACCAGAGCGTTTTGGCTTTGCCGCCGCCGTCGTTGGCCATCACGTCCAGAGTAAAAGTGCTGCCCACAGCCGAATCTTCGGTGAGGGAGCTAAACGCAAACAGGTCGTCCCCGGCCTGCGGCGTTTTCGCGAATGAAGTAATAATTCCGGTGTTTGTTATGGTGGTATCAGACATGACTATCTCCTTGACCCTTGGTTGTGTTTGGCCATTAAAAATTCAACTGCACTGATGCTATGTGTCTCGAATCCGACGGGAAGACGCATCGCCTTTCCTGCCTCAATAATGTTGTTCTTGCCAGTGCCTGCAATGTCAGCCATGTTTACGCGCTCAACTCCCTATCAGGGGGCGTTTTCCGGAACCGGTTCCAGCACCGATTCGGCAATGCTGACCGCCACCCCAATCTTGCCGTCCAATTGCTCGATGCGCACCACGCTGCCCTGCACCTTCAACGCCAGCTTGCCGCCCGGGCTGTTGAGCTCTACTTCGAGATTTATCGGACTGCCCTGGACCAGCTCGGCATCAGTTTCAAAGTAAACACCCGAGGCGCTGATATTCCAGGTACGCCCGCCCCCCCCCGTCTCCAGATGCACCGGCAGAGCCACACTGACGCGCTCCTGGCTTCTATTATGTGCTGCCTTGGTAGGGGTCTCGATCATGGCTGCAAGTATCCGCTGCCTAAAGGTTATGGAAGGGGATTATTCTCCATCACCGCGACCGGCACATGGGCAGCGGCAACCTTCTTTAGTGGGAGGGTCAGGCCAGAAAAACAGTCGCTACTCTAGGAGGATTCTCCTATGGGGCATAGGAGGGGCTGGTACTGATTTCCGGCCTTGGCGATGCAGGGGAGTGGACGGGATCGACCGCTGGAGATCTGTAGCTCCCGGTCAGTACGCGACCGGTCGGCGTGGATTGGCAGCGGCTCAGGGGGCATGCTCTGGAACCGTCTCCAGCACCGATTCGGCAATACTGATGGCCACGCCGATCTTGCCGCCCAACTGCTCGATGCGCACCACGCTGCCCTGCACCTTCAACGCCAGCTTGCCGTCCGGGCTGTGCAACTCTATCTCGAGGTTGATCGGACTGCCCTGGGCCAGTTCGATATTGGTTTCGAAATAAATGCCCGAGGCACTGACATTCCATGTCTGCCCACTGCCTGACTCCAGCTTCACGGGCAGGCCTACGTTGAGGCGTTCGTGGTTTCGTCGCAGTGTCTTTGGCGTCTCGGTCATGGGGTAGGCATCCGCTTCCTGGTATAAGCTATCCGAAAAATCAGCCGTCCGTTTCAGCCATCAGCGTGCCGGGGGCGGCCTTGTCCAGACCACGCTTGTGCGCGTAGTCGAACAACTCCAGCCGACTGGCAACACCGAGCTTGCCGTAGATGGAGGTCAAATGATTGCGCAGGGTATGCTCGCTGATCCGCAGCAGGCCCGCGACGTCCTTGGCCGGGGTACTGGCGTGGGCCGACATCACGCAGACAATGTCTCTTTCCCTGTCGGTGAGTGTTGCGATGCGCCGTTCCTCTGGATTCATCGGCTGGTTGCTGCTTCTGCGCGAAAACTCCATGAAAATGCGGCTGGTGGCTGCGCGATTCAGCCACAACTGGCCGTCATGGATCTTCTCAATGGTGCTCAGGATAGCCTCAGCCGGCTCGCCCTTGCCTACCACCCCCCTGGCCCCGGCCAGCACGGCCCGGTCGTGTGCAGCCGTATCCCTCACCCCGGTGAGAACCAGCACTCGCGCCCTGGCGGCTGCAATGAGTTCAGGTATCGCATCCACGCTGCTTTCCCCGGCAAGATCCATGTCGAGCAGTATCACGTCCGGGGAATGCTTGCGCGTCAGGCCAATGGCCTCGGCAGTGCTGGTGGCCGTACCGACAACGTCCATCCTGGGCCTTGCGCTCTCAATCAGTTTCTCGAGCCCCCAGAGGATGCTGCGGTGGTCATCAACCAGCAGGATGCGGATGGGTGGATTGTGTGAGGCATTCATCACGCGCGCCATCTAGACTGGGATTGTTACCCGAACTACAGTATAGCCATCGGCCCTGCGTACGGCGAGACTGCTGCCGCCGAGCGAGACCGCCCGGTCATGAATCGAGCGCGGCATAAATTCGGGACGGTAGTCGGAATTTTGCGGTACTTCGTTGCCAATTTCCAGCAAAAGCGTGGAGTTTTCATGAATAACGGACACGAACGCGCGCTTGGCCGAGGTATGTCGCAGGATATTGCTGATGCCCTCGACGATCATCTGGAATACCTCCGCAGCCACCCGCCCGCTCAGATGCGGGGGAATATCATTCACAAAATCCACTTCGATACCGTAGTACCGCCGCAGTTGCTCGATCTGTTTCCGCAGGGCCACAGCCAGGAACTCCCCCGGCCTGGGGGATTTCTCCTTGAGCTGCCGGGTATAGTCGCGCAGCCCGGAGATGGTAGACGCCGTCATCTCAATCAGCTCGCCAATGCGCCGGTTGAGCGGGTTGTCACCGGCTTCGCGGTACAGGGCGTCCAGCGCCAACTTTAGCCCTATATAAGGCTGGATCGTCGTGTCATGGATATCCCTTGATATATGCAGGCGCTCAAGCTCTGCCGCATCGGCTATCAGCCGCTCAATCAAGGTCATGTTTTCGACCACCGTGGCCATGGCTTCCGCTGCCTGGGCCAGGAACAGGATATCCGAATGACTGTAGCGGCCACTGTCGGAGGTCACATAGATTCTGCCCGACACGCCGTCGCGCTGCATAAACGGCACGGTCATGAATGACGGCGTGTCGAGCAGGCTGGCCACAGCCGCGCATCTTTCCGGTTCCGGCCGCAGGGCCAACTGGGTGTGAAAATCATGCCCAATACATTCGTTCCGTGCCCCGTAAAATGGATGGGTACGCCCATTGCAGGCGGCCCCCACCGCCTCCGGCAGGCTCAGTTCCCGGGCAGCGTGTTCGCTGATCTCCCTCGGCTCCATCGACTGTCCGGGTGTTTGTTGTGCGACGCTATACATGAGATGGTTTTGCGGGGAAGCAGGCCTGCTGAGCACAAGCATGCATGCGTTTCCCTCGAAGAAAGCGCGTAAACGGTTCAGGTTTTCGCCGATCACGTGAGCAACACCCAGCCGCGGATTCCATTGACTGTTTATTTCCTGTAGCAGCCGCAGCCTGCGCCTCAGCAACAGCTCGTGGCCGCCCCAGCGGGCAATCATGTAGCCGAAAACCAGCAGATAGACCGGGCGGATCAGCGTGCGATCGAGCTCGAACTCGGCGCCTGAGAGTGCAAAGATGAGCCCGACGGTTACAAACAATGCCACCGATACCAGCGTGACCGACAAGCCCTCGCGGAAACCCATGGAAAAGGACGCCGTCAGCATCGGGAAGAAATAGAAGAACACGAAGATGCTGCTGGTGCCCTCCGTCAGCGCAACGAGCCAGGAGTAGAAAAAGACATCCGCCCACCACACGGCCCGCTGCGGCACCGGCCACTCGCGCCTGCCTGCCACGAATACGAGCGCCATGCTGTAAATACAATAAAACACCAGCGAGGCATAGGTCAGGGCGACCAGGCGCTGCGGTTCGGAGGGGGCGATCCAGATAATAAGCAGTGCCGAAAACGCGAGGACGCAGCGCATCCATGCGAGCATCCGGGCATCGACCGGCACGGCACGGTCAGCGCCGGTGCGTGTCCGGCAAGGCGTTACCGCATCAGCATTGTTCAGGCTTGGCCACCCCGTAACCCTGTACGCCATCCAGGCGCAGCGCGCTCAGCGTAAGCCACTCCTCTTCGGTTTCAACCGACTCGGCGATCACCTCGAAGTCCAGGCCGTGCGCAATCTTGATGACGGAGTCCACGAAAAGCTGGTTGTCCCTGTTTTGCGGAATGCCCCGGATATAGCTGCCGTCGATCTTCAGGTAATCAATCTTCACCGTCGACAGATAATCGAATGAGGAGAAGCCCCGGCCAAAATGATCCAGTCCGACCTTCGCACCGAACTCTCCGATCCGCCGAATGAACAGTCGCAGCGCATCGAGGTTTTCCAGCACGCCGTATTCGGTCACCTCGAAGGCAATCCGTCCGTTCGCTTCGGGACTGGCACGCAGGGTTGCACAAAGCCAGTCAACGAAACCGGTATCGTGAATCGAGGAGGGAAACAGATTAACCGCGACCGGGGTCTCCCCGTAGCTGCCGGTGCCGATACGGGACAGCACCTCGCTCACCACCAGTTTGTCGAAGTCCTGCAGCAGGCCCGGGCGTTTTGCCATCGGCAGAAATATCCCGGCGGGAATGAGCTTACCGTCCTCGTTTGGCACGCGCAGCAAGGCCTCAAAATGCATGACCCGCTTCCTGTCGCCGCAGTGGCGAACCGGCTGCACATGCAGGATGATATTCCGGGTATCGATGACCTTGCGCAAAAATTCCGTCCAGCGGGTGGCCGAGTAAGCGACCGTCTCCTCGATGGCCCTTGCTGCGTGCATGTGCACCGCGTTCGCACCCATCGTCTGCGCCGCGCGCAGGGCCATATCGGCCTCCGCCAGCAACTCGCTGACACTCTGACCACGATAGATGGCAAGCCCGGCGTGGCCGACCTCCAGTGTGTCGATCAGCCCCAGCTCCCGCAGTCTCGGCAGCGTCCGCATGATGGCTTCGCCGGCATCGAGCGCCCCCTGCCCGGTCACATTGGACAGCACAACGGCAAAGTTGGCGCCGCTGAAATGGGCGGAAAAACACTCCTGCGTCTTTTCGTTGCGGCACGCATCTTCGATAATCGTCGCTGTTGCGCGCAGCAGTTCATCGCCGGCCGGATAGCCGCGCTTCTCGTTAAATGCCTTGAAATCCTTCAACTCCAGAAACAGCAGCGCCCCGCCATCAAACTCATCGGCTGACTCGATACGCTGGCGCAGATACATGTCGAAGTAACGGCGATTGGCGAGACCGGTGAGCGTATCCCTGTAGCTCTCGGCGCGCAGGCGCTCCATCGCTGTCGCCTGTTCGCCGAACATTTCCTTGACCTTGCCGGTCATCCGGTTCATGGCGAGCACCACGCTGCGCAGCTCGAGTGTCCACGGCAGCTTGTGCTGCACCGGGTACTCCCGGTCGCAGATGGCGCGCGCCTGCTCCTCCACGGCACGCAGCGGACGCAGGACAACGTGCAGCACCGCCATGCCCAGGCCGAACGTCAGGATCGACACCCCCAGGAACAACCATAAGGCGTCCAGGCTATTGCTCCAGAGGGTAGCGTAGGCATGGCCCGGGTTGGCGGCAACGGTGACGGTACCCAACTGCTGCCAGCCGCCCACAATCAGCGCTTCACCCTGCGGGGTCTCGAGGGGAAACATATTCACGAACCAGCCCGGAACGCCCTCGATGCGCACCGGCTGCACCCGCTCGACAACCGGCTCACCCTCAATCGAGCGGATGATGACCGTGCGATAGTAGCCGCTGTCGAAGACGGCGTTGACCATGCTTTCCACGATCACCATATCGTTTTCGGCCATATGCGGCGAAAGCGACAAGCCGAGGGAAGTCGCCGTGTCCTGGGAGATGGTGTGCAGTTGCACGTTAAGATAACTGCGTGTGTTATGCACGCTGATGGCGGTCGTGCCCACGAACAGGAGGGCAAACAGAATAACGATGACCATCGTAAGCTGACGTAACAGGGTCATGGCTGCCGCCTCGCAATATGACTCATTTGAGCTCCTTGCCCATGCGGGCGGTGAGATCGCGCCACAGGCTGATATTTCCCGACCCGCCGGCCACCGCCTTGCCTGTGCCGCGCACCTTGGCCAGCCACAGGCCGCTGCCGTTGAAGCTATAGACGGGAAGCAGGTCCGAGCGCTCGGTTGCCGGTTTAATCTCGGGGATCAGGTTGTCGAGTACCAGCGGAACAGCGCTCGGCGACGGATAATAGGTAAGTACCATGTGGGCCTGGTTGACCGGATTCCAGTTCTTGGCCTTGACGTAGGTGATACGCAGGCGGTTCATCGGCACCCCCAGGGCCAGCAGCGTGAAGTATTTGGAGATGGAAAAATCTTCGCAATCGCCGCCGTTGCTCGCCAGCATTTCACTGGGCGTGGCCCAGTAATCCTCCCTGCCCCAGTGCTCAATGTCCGACACGAACGGTATCTGGTTGAAGAAATCGTTGACGAGTTCCAGCTTTTCCCGCTCCGTACCCTGTCTGCCAGACGCGACCAGTTGCGACCACGCCGTTAACCGGCTTTTTGCGGCCGGCCCGTATTCACGTTCGGCCGCTTCGAGCAGCCGCTCCGACAGCACGATGCCGGCTTCGTCCGACACCGCCGTATACATGCCGGCGAACAAGCAGGCCAGCAGGACGGCAAGTCTCGATCGGGCAACCAGACTCGAGGCAGACATTTCTAAGCGTCTCGAAATTCGATTAGGGTTCGCCAGTCCTTTTCGGTTTACCCTCGTCGCCGGATGGCATCCGACCGCTGGAATAGCGTGCCACCGCTCCTGCCGATGCCGGAGGGGTTGAACCCCGGGCCGGCAGCGTGCTTCACCCGACCGTATTACGACGGCGGATGATTACTGCCTGGCCTCAACCATCGTTTCTGCACGCGGGCTCACGCCGAGCACACCGAGCAACTGCCCCATGTCGGCCAGCACACGGTAGTGGGCAAACAGCTCCACATACTGCCCGGTCACGTAGTTCGAGCTGGCCGTGAAATGTTCGTTCTCGGAATCCAGCATGTCGAGCAGCGTTCTCTGGCCGATGGAAAATTGCTTGGTATAGGCATCGCGCGTCGCCAAGCTGGCATCGGCGTGCTGCTTGAGTGACGGCAGACGCTCGCCCGCCGACACCATGGCGTTCCACGACAGTCGCGTGCTCTGCTCCAGCTGCTGGCGGGTGCGGCGCGCGATCTCGCGCGCCTCGTTGGTCAGTTGCGCCGTCTCGTCCACGCGGGCCTTATCGGAACCACCCTTGAACAGGTTGTAGCGCATGCGCAGCATGGCGTAGCGTTCGTCGTTATCACCCACCACGCCGTCCAGGTTTTCATTTTCGGCAGCGCCCAGCTCGAGGTCAAAACGCGGGTACATGAAGGACTTGGCGGCCCTGTTCTGTGCCTCGGCGGCCGCGACATCCGCCATGGCTGATTTCAGTACCGGATTATTGTCAAACGCCAGTTGCACCGCTTCCTCCATGGACTTCGGCAGCGCGCCGGGTTCGGGCTGATTCGGCTTGGATAGATCCACCGGGGTTACGCCGACCACGCGCAGAAAATTGGTCTCGGCATCACGCAGATTGGTTTCTGCAGCGGTGAAATTGGCCTTTGCCAAGCCTGACCGGGCCTGAATCTGCTCAAAATCGGCCTTGCGGCCTACACCGCTTTCGGCGCGAATCTTGACCTGGTCAAGGGTGCGGTCGTGGGCGCCGAGGTTCGCCCGGGTGAGCTCTACCAGTTCACGCTGGCGCAACACCTCGAGATAGGCCTCAATCGCCTGCAACCCGACCTGCTCGGAGGTGCCCGCCAGTTTGTGGGCAGCCGACTCAACCCGCGCCTGATTGCGATCGACTTCGCTTGACACACCGAAGCCGTCAAACAACATCTGTGTCAGCGTCAGCGACGCCTCACGCCGCGTCAGCGTCAGGTCGGTTCCGCCGGTCGAGGAGTTGTTGCTCCGCTCCCGGCCGGTGCCCAGCAGCAAATCCACCTTCGGCAGATAGCCGCCGCGCGCGCCCTTTACCGCCTCATCGGTCGAGAGCCGCTTCGAGGCGTCAATCAGGACATCGGGGTTGGTTTGCAGTGTCTGCTCCACCGCTTCTTGCAGGGATTGCCCGTAGGCTGGCGCCCCCAAGGTAAGACCTAGTGCCACGGCAATGAGTGACAACTTGAACGGGGCGGGAACGAAAGTCATGCGGCCTCTCCTTAAATCAGGTTTCTTGTTCGTTTTTAGGATTTACATCATACGCCTCTGCTCGCCAGCAGCCGCCGCGCATGTTTGGGGTGAATATAGCATTGTTAGGGGCAAATGCAAATAAAATATGCCGCCCTGACAGGGGTTTAGGGGGATTGTTTGACACCCTGCCAGACGTGCTGGGGTGGGCAAGAACGCACGGCGCGGGTCGTGTTTTTACGCGTGGTGGGCGTCGTGGCCGAGCAGGCCGAGCAGGCTGTTGATGTCGGTAACCACGCCCGGCAGTGTCGCCACCTCGTAGGCGTTCTGCGCCGCGTCGCCCTCGAAGGTCACGAGGACAATCGTGTTGCCGGGGCTGCTCGCGTTGTCGAAGGTGAGCAAGCCGCCGGCGAAGCCCTGCTCGCCGACAGTCAGCACGTCATTCAGCCCCGGAATGGCGTCAGACGCCTCCGGCGCCGGTTCGCCGGCCGCTGCTACGGCGGGCAGCACCAGCGACGCGCCCGAGAGCAGATCGTCGTGCGCGAGCACACCCTGCTCCCGCTCGCTCGCGGCGGGTGCGCCCTCGTCTTTGGCTGCTGCCGTCTTGTCCTGTTCGGTGCCCATGGTTTCTGTTCCTCCTGCGCCCGCGCCGGGGTCAACCCCGGCGCGTATCACTGCTATTCAATATCCTGGCTGTTGCCCGGCGCGGCCTAGAGAATGAAATCCGACGCCGTCAGGCTGAGGCCGGTACCATTCAGAATAATGGCCATATCCACTGTGGTGCCGCCGCTGTTGTTGATCTGGATAATGGTGTTACCACCGTCCTCATGCCAGGTAATGCTGTTGGCAACGGCGCTGGTGGTGGGCGCCGCCACAAAGGCAAACGCCTGGTCGCCCGCCACACCGTTATTGGCGTCGATGGCCGACAGATCGATCTTGTTGTTGAGGCCGCCGGTGCGGAAGTCGGTGATGACATCCGCCAGCGAGAGCGTGGCGCTGCTGTCCCAGGTCGAATTGAACTTGAAGGTGTCATTGCCGCTGCCGCCGGTCATTGTATCCTTGCCCGCGCCGCCGATCAGGATGTCGTTGCCGTCGCCGCCATTGAGGATGTCGTTGCCGCTGCCACCGTAGAGGATGTCGTTGCCGCCCAGACCGTTCAGGGTGTCGTCTCCGGCACCACCATACAGTGTATCGGCGCCTGCGGTACCGTTGAGGGTTTGGTTCCCGATCAGCGCAGGGGGCTCAAACGAAACGTTGAGGGTGCTGGCCATGGTATCGCCGTCGCCATCGCTAATACTGATGGGCAGGCTGATGTCCACGCCCGCCCCCGGGTTCACGGTCGTCACGCCGAAGTCGCCGATGCGGAAGGCCTTCTCGCCAACGTAGTGATACTCGATGCTGGAGAAGCCACTCGCGGTATAGGTCGCAATCGTGGTGTCGGACACGACGCCGGCAATCTCCACGCCATAGACGATGCCGGCACCCGGGTCCACATCTTTGAACTGCACCGTGAAGGTCTTCCCGCCCACGACATAGGCAGTGGCGATTAAACCAATCACCGCAAACGACACGATCTGGGTCGAGGTGCCGAATTTGATGGCGATGGAGGTCACCGAATCCAGTGTGCCGTCGCCAACGACAAAACTTCCATTGCCATTGGAGCCGTCACCGAAATCATCAAACGTCTTGATCAGTATCGTGCTCGTCGGATTCGAGCCGCCGCTGATGGAGGTAAAGGTCGCCAGCGCGCCGTTGCCGTTATAGTGCTCCTCGAACTGATGATTCCGGTTGGCCAGCACGCTGTAGCCCGCCCCGCCGCTGCCCGGGGTTCCCGTCACATCCACCACAAAATCGACCCGCATCGCCTCGCCCGCGCCCACACTGCCACCGCCGCCACCGCCGCCGATACCGCCGTCATTGGCATTGGTGTTGGTGGTGCCACCGAAAGCGCCGTTTAATATGGGGGTCAGCAGGATGTCCTGGCTGTTGTCATTGACCGCCGTGTTGAAGGTAGACCAATGCGTGTTGCCGCCCACGAAGTCGTAGCCGCCGGCGTTGAAATCGATGGTGGTCGCCCCACCGTCCACCGTGCCGACCATGTTCACCACGTAGTTGCTGCTGCCGGGCTGCAGGGTCACGGTAAACACCGTGCCCAGCACTGTCGATGCCGTGAGCACCAGGCCACCGCCCGAGACCGTGTAGGTAATGGGCAGGCCCCCGGACGTCAGCCCCACGGCCGGGCCGTTGAGGCTCGCCGGGAAGAATACAGTCCCGCCGCCATCAGCGCCGAAATTGTTGCTGATGCTGGAGTCGAAATCAAGCGCGCCGGTAAATGTGGCGAGCGCCGCGTTGTTCACATAGGCCGTCTGCGGATTCAGTCCCGTCGGGCCATCGTCCTGGAAGCTGATGAGGCCACCGATGTTGGCCGAGTTGGAGGCCGTGTCGCCATCGTTGTCGGTGTAGGTCACTTCCATCTGCAGCGCGCTTGCGTTCAGTGACACGGACTCGTCAGAGGCCGCTGCTGAACTGCCTGCGGTCGGGTGGAACAATGACAGGTACTGCGCAATGTACACATTGCCCGTTGCCGCATCCACCGCCAGCGCAAAGGCCACGGTGCCGGTCGGGTTGGCCGTGTCGGTCGCGCCGGCCTCGGTGCCCACCCGGCCCAGAATCAGGCCCGCCGTGGAACCACTGCCCGCGTACAGGAATATCTGCGTGCCTTCGGTGGTGCTGACGCCGGAGAAGGTGCCGTTGGTCACCTTGAGCGCGTAGCTCACTGCCGTGCCACCGTCGGCGCCGAAGCTGCCGCCCGACAGGGTCACCAGCGAGCCTGCGCTGGCCGCGAAACCAATCGCTCCGTTGTCCTTCACTGCCACGTGCGTGTCATTGCCCCTGTCAACACCAATCGCGTTGAACAGTGCCAGCACTGGTGCCGGCAGTGAGCTGCCCGCTATGTCGTTGGCCGCGTTCGGGCCCGATGCCCCGGTGCCCGGTGTCTCGTCGTGTGCTACACCGGTGACTGCTGCAGTTACCGTCGGGGCCGTCGGCGCATCGTCCTTGAAGCTGAGGGCGCTGCCGAGGTTGACGGTGGCGCTGTTGCTGTCACCGTCGGCATCGGTAATGGTCGCGGTCAGGCTCACCAGGTTGGCCGCACTCAGGCTGGTCGCCTGATCCGGGCCAGTGTTCGGGTCGTGCTTCAGTGCGCGCACCTGATCCAGGGTCACGTCACCGTTGGCGGCGACTGTCACGGTGAAGACGATGTCGCCCGTGGCGGCATCGGTGGCATCCGTCCCCTCGCGACCGACGACGACGCCGCTCTCGAGAAACAGGAAGACGCTGTTGTTGGTGGCCATGTCCACCAGACCCGAATCCACGCCCGGGCTCAGAATGCCCAGCGCATAGGTGGTCGTGCCCGCGCCGTCAGCGCCGTAGCTCGCAGTAAACAGGCCGGCAAAGTTGACGGTGGCGTTGGTCGACAGGGTGGTCTCATCGACCTGCAGTGAATCGACCGTGGCCGTACCCGCACTGATGGTCGGCGCATCGTCCAGAATACGGATGGTCAGGACTGCAGAGCCGGTGTCGCCATCGGCGTCCTGAATCGTGTAGGTAAAATGTCCGTCGGCGAACTCGTCCTGCTCCCCGAGGTGATCGTAAGGTCCCGTCAGGGTGAAGGTGTATTCGCCGGTTAGCTTGTCAAATACCAGTGTCCAGTTGGAAGCCGTGAAGGTAACAGTGGTGGCATCGCTGGTCTTGGTAGCAGGACCGATCTCACCATCATAGGTCACGTCAACGAGCGGCGGGTTGCCGGGGCCATCAGCACCAAAGGCGTCGTTATCAAAGAGGTTGCCTTCGGTCGTATCGATCACCCCGTTTGCCGGCTCGGCCTCGGACACGATGTTAACATTGGCCTCCGGGTCGGGGTTGTCGTCCTGGGGGTTGGGCGCATCGCGATCAGTGATGGGCAGCTCTTCTGCCGGCTGATCGAACTCAACCGCAATGCCCGTGGTATCAAAACCGCTGGTCACCAGGCCCCGGTCGAGGGTCGGGTCTACCACGACGAAGCTGCTGCCGCCTTCATCGCCTGCACCGGGTCCCGCTGCCGCGGCCTCGGTCACTGCGGTCGGATCGGCGCCGGCAGCGATCAGGGCCTGGAGGGCCGCGATGTCGGTCTCTTCACCGGCCGCCTGGGCGGGATTGAACACCTCGCTGTCCAGCACCATCTCGGCGCCCCGGCCCAGATCCATGTGGGTGCCGTTGACGAATTCAATGATGATGGTGCCGGCGGCGGAGGTCTGGATGAGGTCGTTGGCGTAGACCTTGTCGCCGACCTGCAGCGCCCTCGCGGCGCCGTCCTGGCCGATGGCGGTCGCGTTGCCGATGAGGGTCTTTACGGTGCCGATTGCACCGGACTGGATGGTGGTGGTCGCCGTAGCGGTTTGCTGTGCCATGTGAATCTCCATACCCCCTCAGGGGTTTATTTTGATGAGCTTGGGTGAATTTTAGCCCTTGCACCAAAAGGTGCTATTGGACTTTGGTACTAGACCCCGGGCACTGCTCAGGGCGGGGCGGCGCCTGAGCGGGAGAGGCCCGAGCCGGTCACGTAGAGGGCAAGCTGGAGGCGATCCGACACCCCCAGTTTCTGGAAGATGGCGCTGAGGTGGGCCTTGACGGTGCGGTCGGTGATGTCCAGCTGGCGGGCAATAAGCTTGTTGCTGGCGCCGCTGGCGACCAGTTCCGCGATCTGGCCTTCGCGCGGGGTCAGGCTTGCCAGCCGTTCGGCCGCGCCGGGCCGGCTCGCGGCAGGCGTAGTGGCCAGGCCGCCCAGGCCCTTCAGCAACAGGGGCAGGGCCGCAGAGGAGATCCAGGTGCCGCCGTCGAGCACGGTGTTGATGATGCGGGTAATGGTGTCCTCGGCAAGCTGGGCGCCGCAACACGCCGCCGCACCCATTCCGAGCAGGGATAGCTCCACTTCCGGTGAGAGTCCGGCCGCCACGACCAGGATCTTGGCGTCCGGGGTGAGCTGCCTGGTTTTGGCGATTTCGGCCTGCGGGCCGGACGCCAGCAGTCCGAAGTCAATCAGGATCAGTTTTGCGGGATGCCGGGCAAGGTCTTGCCACAGCTCGGCCAAAGATCCGACAACAGTGGTCTGCCCCTTTTTCCGGAGAGGGCCCTCAAAGCGGGTGGTGATTTCGGGTGAGTTGCTAGCCAGTAGGTACATGTGCAAGCCGTAGCAGTAATTTCGGTCGTACCGTTCGCCCTGAGTGCGACCCCCGGCCCCCTGGATACCCACCCCCCGCCGCACCCTCAGGGCAAGCGGTGAGCGTACCCAGCAATGAAGGACACTACTCTAGTCTATAGTATCTGTTACCGTCCACTCGTTGCACAGGGTAGCCGGGGTCAATGGAAGGCTGCAATCCGCCTCTCGCAATAATCACGGCTGAAGCACTCTTTTATCTCTGAGGGCGGCAGCGGCTTGTTGAAGTAAAAGCCCTGCATCTCGTTGCACCGCAGCGAACTCAGGAAATCCAGTTGCCTGCTTGTCTCCACGCCTTCGGCGATCACCTGCAGCTTCAGGCTGTGCGCCATGGCGACGATCGCCGTGGTGATGGCCATGTCGTCCGCGTCGTCGGGAATTCCCTGGACAAAGGACTGGTCGATCTTCAGCTTGGTGACAGGAAAGCGTTTCAGATAGCTGAGCGACGAGTAGCCCATTCCGAAATCATCCAGGGCGATGTGTATGCCGACATCCTTTATTTTTTGCAGGATGGCAGCGGTCTCGGCCCCGTGCATCACGCTTTCGGTAAGCTCCAGCTCCAGATAGTCAGGGTCGAGGCCGGTCTCGCTCAGCACCTCATGAATGGTAGAGATAAGCTGACGCTGGCGAAACTGCCGCGCGGAGAGATTGACCGCCATCCGGATAGGCGGATAGCCGGCGGTCTGCCAGGCCTTGTTCTGTTTGCAGGCGGTGCGCAGCACCCATTCACCGATGCGCGTGATCAAACCGGTTTCCTCCGCTACCGCGATGAATTCCATCGGCGATACCAGCCCAAGATCAGGGTTTTGCCAGCGCAGCAGCGCCTCCACGCCGACGATCCTGCCTGTGGCAAGGTCAATCTGCGGCTGGTAGCGCAGAAACAGCTCGTCACGCTCGAGGGCGTGACAGAGCTTGTTTTCCAGTCTCAGGCGGTGCGAGGCACCGTCATTCATCATGGGGGAGTAGAGCTGAAAGCCGCTCCTCAGCTCTTTGGCGCGGCACATGGCGAGATCGGCGTTTTTCAGCAGTGTCTCGGGGTTGTCGGTGTCCTGGGGGAAGATGCTTATGCCGATGCTGGCGGTAACATTGAGGGTGTGGCCCACAATTTCGAAGGGCTCGGCAAAGGCGTCGCCGAGCTTCTGCGCCAACATGGACACATCGGCCGGATCCACGACATCGTCGACGATCAAGGCAAACTCGTCCCCGACAAAGCGTGCCACCGTATCGCCCTCACGCACCATGATTGACAGGCGTGCCGCCATCGCTATCAGCAATAAATCGCCGACGGTATGTCCCAGGGTGTCATTGACCCGCTTGAAGCGATCCAGATTCATCAGCAGCATGGCCACCATGTTGTCATGCCGCGGCGCATGTATCAGCGCCTGCGACAGGCGGTCTATGAACAGCATCCGGTTGGGCAGGTTGGTGAGCGCATCATGCGTCACCATATAATTCATGCGCACTTCTGCGCGCTTGCGCTCAATGGCGTAGCGCAGCGAACGCACCAGCAGCTGGGTGTCCACCTGACCCTTGATCAGATAGTCCTGGGCCCGGCACTGCACGGCCTGCAACGCGAGTCCTTCGTCGTGCAATCGGCTCAACACCACTATCGGCATATGCGGAACCGCCACCTGCACCTGGGTCAGGGTATCGAGCCCTCTGGAGTCTGGCAGCATCAGGTCCAGCAACACGACATCAAAGTGTTGCTGGGCAAGCCGCTTGAGCGCTTCAGTGAACGAATCAATATGGACGAGGATGAATTTACCGGTACGCGCGTCGGCCAGCATCTCGGACACCAGCCTGGCGTCACCGGGGTTGTCTTCCACCAATAAGATATGTATTGGTGTATCCATGCCCGGATCACGCGGCGTACTCAGCTCATGCGGGTCATGCATTGTTTGCTTCCCTATTTATCCGGCAGAGTGAAGTAAAAGGTACTCCCTGCCCCCGGCTCCGATTCCACCCATATCCTTCCCCCAAGACTTTCCACGATCTTCTTGCAAATTGCAAGGCCTATCCCGGTTCCGGTGTATTTGACCTGGCCGGGCAGCCGCTGAAACAGCATGAAAATCTGGCCGGTGAACTGCGGGTCTATGCCAATACCGTTATCCCGCACCGAAAACTGCCAGCAGCCCTCTCTGTGCTCGGCGCGGACCTGGATCTTCGGTGGTTTTTCGGCGCGGCACTTGATGGCGTTGCCGATCAGGTTCTGCAACAACTGCACCAGCTGGGTGTGGTTGGCGTAGAGCGTAGGCAGTGACTTACCCGTTACTGTGGCGTTGCTTTCCTGTATGGCAACCTGCAGGTTGCTCACCACCTCATTGAAGACCTTGTTGCAATCCACCTGCTCCAGACTGGCCGGTGCGGAGCCGACCTGAGAATAGGCCAGGAGCCCGTCTATCATGCGCTGCATGCGCAGCGTGCCATCCATCACAAACTGAATGAATTCATCGGCAGCCGGGTCGAACCTGCCCTGATAACGCCGTGCCAGCAGCTGGATATAACTCTCCACCATGCGCAGCGGTTCCTGCAGGTCGTGGGCTGCGACGTGGGCCAATTCACTCAGTTTATCGTTGGAACTCAGCAACTCCATGGTGCGCTCCCGCACCAGGCGCTCCAGTTCCTCGCCAATCGCGCGCTGACGTTCCTCGGCACGCTTCTCGTCCTCGATGTCGGTCGCGCTCCCCAGCCATTTGATAATGCTGCCGTCCTGGTCCCGGAACGGCGTTGCACGCACCACATGCCAGTGATAGGCGCCGTCACTGGGCCTTTTGAAGCGGTACTCGGCGCCGTAGGCCTGGCCGCTCTGCACCGCCTGGGCCCAGTGCCGCAAACAGTCTTGCAGGTCATCCGGGTGCAGCACCGTTTGCCAGTGCTTGCCCTGGCTGTATTCACGCGTCAGGGCGGGGTGGTTGTACCAGTAGTGGTTATAGTAATCCAGCGTACCGTCAGGCAGCGCGGTCCACACGATCTGGGGCACGGTGGCAACGACAGACGGCTCCCCGCCACCGGTCTTCATCTCCACCGTGGTGCCGCTGACCTGGCTCACGATCAGCCGGCCCAGCGCATGCAGGGCCTCTCTCTGTTCCAGGTTGAGCCCGCCCCGGATGTGCTCCGCCACGCACAGCGTGCCTATGGCCTCTCCCTTGGGCGTGGTCCACGCCACACCCGTGTAAAAACGTATGTTGGGCTCGGAGCTTACAAAGCGGTGAGTGGTATAGCGTTCATCCAGAGGCGCGCCGGTGACGACAAAAACACTGGGGGGGTCCGACGAAGTGGCACAGAACGATACATCACGCGGGATTTCCGGGCCAGCAGGGCCAGGCTTGGGCGCCTGGCGGTCGGTATTATCCACCAGGCCGATAAAGGAAATCGGCGTCCGGCAGATGTGCGAGGCCAGCTGGAGGAAGTCTTCGATGACCGCTTCAGGTGCGGTGTCCAGAATGTTGAAGCGCCGCAAGGCGGCCTGCTGCTCTGCGTCATGGTCGAGTGGCGGCGTTTTCATTGTGATGTCATATCAACGCCGACAGCCCGGCTTCCGCAGGCGCAACTTCGCACGCCTCTGCTGCCGTATACGCCCGCGCACAGGGCATATGTGGGAACGAGTGAGACAGTATCCTGTTGCATACATGACTCATTTTGCGTGCATTCATCGGCCTGGATTTCGCTTATGAAATACGTATATTTAACAATTATTTAGGAATTAGATATTGTGGAGGCTGCTACTTTAGCGGAGTAACCGGGAAACTCCATTGGACTTTGGTACTAGCATTAGTACTAGTAAGATCACAGCGCAACGCCCTGCTCGCGCCAGATTTCTGTAGTGTGCGGTCAGCACCGCCCGCCGTACAGCCAGCCCGCCTGTTCGGCACCTTGACCGCAGAGATATGATGTTGTTTTTGCGGGTTTTCAGGGACTTTAGGATTTGCAGGCGCAGCACCCTGCACCTGCTACCGGCCCCACGGCAGCATTACCCGGCGCTTGCCCCAAGCCCCTTGCTCAACGTTCGCGCAGGGCGTCGTACTTGGCCTTGGTGACGGGCTTCAGCAGATAATTCAGCACCGTCTTGTTGCCGGTGCGGATGTGAACGGTGGCGACCATCCCGGGCATGATCGGCAAATTTCTCTGGCCATTGCCCAGGTTGTTGGTCTTGGTGCGCACGCGAACCAGAAAGAAGCTTTCGTCTTTTTCGTCCGTGATGGAGTCGGCGGTAACGTTCTCGACGATGGCATCGAGGCCGCCGTAGATCGAGAAATCGTACGCCGTGAATTTGACCGTCGCCTCCTGGCCGGGGTGGATGAAGGCGATGTCCGAGGGCCGGATGCGCGCCTCGATCAGCAGGTTGTCTTCGATCGGGACGATCTCCATCACGTCCATGCCCGGCTGGATGATGCCGCCGACCGTGGTAATCTTGATCTGCTTGACGATGCCGTCCATGGGAGAGCGAACGGATGTCCGTTCCAGGCGGTCAGCCATGGCCACACTGGACGCACGTGTTTGCTCGAACTCGGCCCGCGCCATATTGAGTTCTGCAGAGGAGTCCGATCTGAATTTTGCGATCTGGCCCTCCACCTTGGTTCTGGCCTCGGCCAGACTCTGCTCCAGGCGCGGGAGCGCCAGGCGGGTCGCGTCGGTCTCGCCCCTCAGGTCGCTCACCTGCCGCTCCAGCCGCAGCACTTCCACTTCCGACAGCACGCCCTGCGCAACCAGCGGCTTGCTGATCTCAAGCTCGCGCGAAATCAGCCCCAGGCTTTCCTGCAGCTGTACCAGGCGCGTGCGTTTCTCCTGCAGCTCCTGACCGCGCTGATTGGCTTGCTGGCGCAGCACGGTGAGCGTGGCTTCCAGCTCACTCTGTCGGTTCAGGTAGAGCTGCCTTTCCTCTTCGGCGATACCCGGATTGGTAAGAAAAAGCTCTTCAGGCACCTGGAAAGACTTGCCGTCAACCTCTGCGGTAAGCCGGGCGATACGCGCCAGCAAGGCGTCATACTTGGCCTGGGCCTCACCCATCGACGAAGCGAATCGGGTCTTGTCCAGATTGAGCACGATCTGGCCCTTCTTGACGATGTCACCCAATCTGACCGGAATACTGGCGACGATGCCCCCCTCGAGATTCTGGATCACCTGCACCTGGGCTGAGGGAATAACCTTGCCTTCGCCGACCGTGATCTCTTCGAGCCGGGAGAAGCTGGCCCAGATCAGCGCGATCACCAGAAAGACAACAAACCCCCGGATGATCATCGAGGCGTAGCGTGGCGGCCCCTGAAAGACCGCTGCCGTGCTCTCAGGCATGAGCTCGAGATCGGCCTCCCTGGCCGCCTTTTCCTGCTCATCGGGAAGGATAAAGCGCTTCACCTTTTCCCGCAGTAACGCACCCACTGCAGCAAGCCTAGCTCTTGGCGACATTGAGCTTCCCTCCGGACAATGCCTCAAGCACCTGCTCCTTGGGCCCGTCGGCAACGATTCTGCCGCCTTCGACCACAATCAGCCGATCGACCAGCGTCAGCATCGAGGCGCGATGCGTTACCAGAATCAGGGTCTTGTCGGCCAGATGCGGCTTGATCCTCGCCTTGAAGTTTTCCTCCGACCGGTTGTCCAGTGAGTTGGTGGGCTCGTCCAGCAGCAATATCGTCGGATCCAGCAGTAATGCCCGGGCAATGGCGATGGACTGCCGCTGTCCGCCCGACAAGCCGTCTCCGCGCTCGCCCACCGGCATGCCAAAACCCTGGGGATGGCGGTTCACGAAATCGGTTACCCCGGCAATTTCCGCTGCCCGCAACATTGCCTTGTCGTCGACGTAGGGGGCTCCGAGCACGATGTTTTCCTTGACGCTGCCGAAGAACAGCAGTGAGTCCTGAGGCACGTAACCGATATTCCGCCGCAGATCGGCGGGATCGATCTGCTGCTGATCAACACCGTCTACCCAGATCGACCCGGAGGCCGGCTGATAGAGTCCGAGAATGAGTTTTTCAATGGTGGATTTGCCCGAGCCAATGCGGCCGATGATGCCGACCCGCTCCTTGGGTGCGACCTTGAACGATATTTTGCTCAGGGCCTCTACCGGCTGCCCCGGATAGGCGAAGCTGACATTCTGGAATTCGATTGCCCCCTCGAAGCCCGGACGATTGACGAACTGCTTGCCCGGCGGGCGCTCGGTGGGCAGGTTCATGATGCTGTTCAGACCCTGGAGCGCCGATCTGGCATGGTGGAAACGGGTGGACAGGGCCGCCACCTGGGACAGGGGGGCCAGAATCCGCCCCGCCAACAGCGTGCAGGCGATAAGACCGCCCAATGACAGTGATTTGTCAGAGATCAGGTAGACACCCACGACGACGACGCCCACGGTTGCGAGTTGCTGCACAAAAACTGACGAATTGACGGCGGCGGCGGACAGCAGCCGTGCGGTCAGGCCGAGCTTGGCGATCTGGCCGACGAGCTGTTCCCAGCGCCGTTGCACCGGGCTTTCTGCGGCCAGTGCCTTGATCGTCTCCAGCCCCCCCAGGTTTTCGATGAGGGCTGATTGGCGCTGGGCGGTTGCCCGGAATGTTTCACCTATGACGCGTGACAAGGGCTTTTGCAGGAGGAGACTCGGTATCAGAATCAGCGGAATTGCAACCAGCGGCACCAGCACGACGAGGCCTCCCACCCACCAGACGACCAGCAGGAAGAGCAGGACAAAGGGCAGGTCAATTAACGTCACGATGGTGGCGGAGGTGAGGAATTCACGGAACGACTCAAACTCATGCAGGCTGTTGGCAAACGCACCAACGGATTTCGGGCGCGCTTCCATGCGTATGGCAAGCACCTTCTCAAGAATGGTCGCGGAAAGAATGATGTCGACTTTTTTCCCGGCGATATCGACAAAATATCCGCGCAGGCTGCGCATGAGGAAATCGAAAACAAAGACGATTCCCACGCCGATCGCCAGCACCCAGAGGGTTGAAAAGGTCTGGTTCGGCACCACCCGGTCATACACATTCATGACGAACAGCGGCGTAACCAGGGCAAATACGTTGATCAGGAAGGACGCTACCAGAACCTCGGCATAAATCGGCCACGACTGCTTCAGCGTATCCCAGAACCAGTGGCCGCCCTGCGGCAGCGGTGATGCGTCGGCACGTTCGTCAAACCTGAAGATCGGCCGGACGAAGATGGCATAACCGGTATAACTGCTCTCGATCGCCTCCGGATCTATCCTGACCTCGCCGTCACCCGACTCCGGCTGGATGATGCGCAATTGCCCGCCCTCCTCCCGCTCCAGCAGGATGCAGGCGTCACCGTCCTGCAGCAAGAGCACAGCCGGCAGCGTGAGATTCGAGATTTCCGCAAGCGGTCGCTTGATGATCCGGGCAGAAAGGTTGGCGCGCTGCGCCGCCCGGATGAAAAGCTCAGGTGTCAGGCGGGACTCTTCCAGCGGCAGTCCGGCCGTCAATGACTGTGCCGAGTGCGGCTGGTGCTGGATACGGGTGAGTATGGCCAGGCAGTTCGCCAACGGATCATCGGGAAGGAGCGCCTCTTTAGGGACTGCCCATTCCTTGGTTTCTGGTGCCTTATCCGTATCCGTCGGGGACATCGCGCGCCTTATTATTTACTGTAAATCACAAAACCGTCAGCGGCCTTTAAGGTCATCCCGTGGCAACCCCGTAACCCGGCGCCCAGCTTCCGGCGATCGCTTTGACTCTGGCATCAGACTACAGCAGATGTCTGGACACCTAGCATACTGGAGTCCGCCGGAAGATCAAGGTCTGGCGACCTGGGCTGTCCGCTCGTCCTCACGCCAGCGATGCCCAAGCAGTCTCCAACCGTTGACCTGTATGGGTCGTACTCCTGCCGTGCAGGGATGCGCAGGAGTGGCCTCGCTCAGCCGCTATATTATTTTTTTTACCAGCACCTTTGAATTCCGCTGATAATTGTACAACTGTTGCCGCGCGACCGGCAGGGCCTTGATGTCCGCCGCCATGAAGCCGCGCTCGACAAACCAGTGTGCTGTGCGTGTGGTGAGCACCAGCATGCGCTTTATCTTCCGCTGCTTCGCCGCGCGCTCCATATACTCCAGCAGCGCCTCGCCCCGGCCCGAGTCCTGGTAGTCCGGATGCACCACCAGGCAGGCCAGTTCGCCGCAGCCCTCTTTAACATAGGGATACAGTGCGGCACAGGCAATGATCGCGTTGTCACGCTCCATCACCGTAAAATAACCAATCTCGGTCTCCAGCCGTTCACGCGAGCGACGCACCAGCACGCCCTCATCTTCCAGCGGCGAGATCAACTCCAGAATACCGCCAACATCGTCGATGGTCGCCGGGCGCGTATTTTCGTAGCTGTCACCCGCTATCAGCGTGCCGCTGCCATCCCGAGTGAACAACTCCAGCAGCAAGGCGCCGTCCGTGTGGCGGCTGATGAGGTGCACGCGGCGCACGCCCTTATGGCAGGCCTGCACGGCACCGCTGATCAAACGTTTGATGTCAGGTGTCAGGACGCCTTTGGCGGAAAGCATTTTTTGCGCCTCGGCGAGCTTCAATTGCCGCACCAGACGCTTTTTCACATCCAGCACACCGGCCCCTTCCACCATGTGCAGCAGTTTGTCGGCGTGCAGTTCGGCAGCAACCGCCGTGGCAACGTCCCCGGCGGAAAGATTGAACACCTCGCCACTGGGCGAATAACCGAGGGGCGAAACCAGCACCACAGCCGCATCAGCCAGCGCCTGCTCGATGCCCTGCACATCCACGCGCCGCACTTCGCCCGTGTGTTCGTGATCGACACCGTCACGCACACCGAGCGGACGTGCAGTGATGAAGTTACCAGAGGCAACGCGGATACGCGCACCCGCCATGGGTGAGTTGGCCAACCCCATGGAGAGCAGCGCTTCAATCTCCACCCGCACGCTCCCGACCGCCTCCTTCACACACGCCAGCGCGGAAGCGTCTGTTACCCGCAGACCGTTGGCATAACGCATCCTGATGCCGCGTTCACGCAGACGCGCCTCAATTTGCGGCCGCGCACCATGCACCAGCACCACCCGTACGCCCAGCGCATTGAGCAGCGCGACGTCGTGAATAAAGTGCGCGAAACTTGCATCTGCTACCGCCTCACCTCCAAACGCGATGACGAACGTGCGGCCCCGATGCGCGTTAATGTAGGGCGAGGAATGGCGGAACCAGCCGACAAAGGCCGTGTTGCTGTTTTTTTCAGAGACAGGCATGGCTGACGCCTACTGACAAAGTGACGCGTATTATACGCGACCGGCTCACTTTTTCGCGGTCAATTTAAGGGCCGCCGAGTTGATGCAATACCGCTGTCCCGTCGGTTGTGGGCCATCCGGGAACACATGGCCCAGATGTGCGTCACACACGCTGCACAGCACCTCTGCTGGGCAGGGAGCCCGAATGTCGCGGGCGCATGGATGCGCAGGAGCGACGGTTCTGCGCATGAAAAAGCCGTTATCTTCCTTCTCCAATACGCTGTCCTCCGCAATCGGTGCCCAGTAACTGGGCCAGCCGGTGCCGGAATCGAATTTTGTTTCCGCAGCGAACAGCGGATTGCCGCAACAAACACAGTGATACACGCCCGCCTCCTTGCAGGCATGGTATTCACCGCTGAATGCGCGTTCGGTACCGTGCCGACGTGTCACTTCATATTGCTGCTGCGTGAGCAGCTTTTCCCACTCCTCAGCGGATTTGGCTATCTTCTCCCTCACACCACGTTACCTCTAATCCGTCACCGCACCGACGCTGCTGCTCGACACCTGTTTGGCGTATTTGGCCAACACACCGCGTGTGTAACGTGGCGCGGGCGGCTGCCACGCGGCGCGGCGCCGGGCCAGCTCCGCTTCCGGCACATTGAGCTGCAGCAGACGTGCATCCGCGTCGATGGTAATGGAGTCACCCTCCTGTACCAGCGCGATGGTGCCGCCCACCGCCGCCTCGGGCGCAACATGGCCCACCACCATGCCGTAGGTGCCGCCGGAAAAGCGGCCATCGGTAATCAGGCCAACAGCGTCGCCCAGGCCTTCACCAATGATGGCCGAGGTGGGCGACAGCATTTCGCGCATGCCGGGCCCGCCCCTTGGGCCTTCATAACGTATAACCACCACATCCCCTGCCTTGATTTTTTGCGCCAGTATGGCCTCCATGCACGTCTCTTCCGACTCAAACACACGCGCCGGACCGGTAATGGCATGCAGCTTGATGCCGGTGATCTTTGCCACCGCACCTTCCTCGGCCAGATTACCCTTCAGGATGGCAAGATGGCCCTGGGCGTAGATGGGTGCGCTCCACGGCCGGATGACGTCCTGATCCTTGCGCGGCTCTGCCGGCACGTCCTTTAATACTTCCGCTACGGTCTGGCCGCTGATAGTCAGCGCGTCGCCATGCAACACACCGTGCGCGAGCAGGATCTTCATCACTTGGGGAATACCGCCCGCCTGGTGCAGGTCGGTGGCCACATAACGCCCGGAGGGTTTCAGATCGCACAGCACCGGCACGCGCACGCGCACGCTCTCGAAATCATCAATCGCAAGCGGTATCTGCATGGCGTGCGCGAGGGCGAGCAGGTGCAACACGGTGTTGGTGGAACCACCTACCGCCATGGTCACGGCGATGGCGTTTTCAAATGCCTTGCGCGTGAGTAACTGACTCGGCAGTATCTGTTGCTTGATCGCGTTCACCAGCACTGCGGCGGACTCGGCTGTACTCTCCGCCTTCTCCGCATCTTCGGCTGCCATGGTGGACGAATAGGGCAGGCTCATGCCCATGGCCTCGATAATGGAGGACATGGTGTTGGCGGTATACATGCCGCCGCACGAACCCGCACCCGGACAGGCGCGGCGCTCGACCTCCATCAACTCCTGCTCGTCGATTTTATGCGCGGTGAACTGGCCGACGGCCTCGAAGGCGCTGACGATGGTGAGGTCACGGCCTTTGTAATGGCCCGGCTTGATGGTGCCACCGTAGACAAATATCGCGGGAATGTTCAGGCGCGCCATGGCAATCATGGCGCCGGGCATGTTCTTGTCGCAGCCGCCGATGGCAAGCACACCGTCCATACTCTGGCCATTGCACACGGTTTCAATGGCGTCGGCAATCACCTCGCGCGACACCAGTGAATATTTCATGCCCTCGGTGCCCATCGAGATGCCGTCACTGATGGTGATGGTGCCAAACACCTGCGGCATGGCCCCAGCCTGCTTCAGCGCCGCTTCGGCGCGCGCGGCCAGTGCACCTATGCCCATGTTGCAGGGCGTGATGGTGCTGTGCGCATTGGCAACACCGACCACCGGCTTGTCAAAGTCCGCATCGCCAAATCCCACTGCACGCAGCATGGCGCGGTTGGGTGAACGCTGCACGCCCTGGGTAACGACTTTGCTCCTGCGATTATCCGACATTATTTACTCCATACACATGGGTTGATTGATGACTTTCATTTGTTATTCCACAGACACTGGCCGCCACTCGCTGTGGTAATCGCCTGCAGCCGTTCCTCGTGCGCACTGATCTCCTCGGCCGTGGCACGCAGCACTGGCAACGCGGCACGCTTGCCCGACACGCGCCGCACGGCCTGCGCCTCGGTGCCAAAATGGGCCGCATCGCCCAGCAGGCTGGCCTGGCCGCCGGTCATGGCCAGATACACCTCGGCCAGTATCTCCGCATCCAGCAGTGCACCGTGGTGGGTGCGCTGCGAGTTGTCCACGTTATAGCGTTTGCAGAGGCTGTCGAGATTGTTTTTCTGGCCGGGGTGCAGCGAACGCGCCAGTTGCAGCGTGCAGGCGACGGTGCAGCAATCCTGTATCTCGCCGTGCTCCGGGCCCAGCAACGACAACTCGCTGTTGAGAAAGCCGACATCAAAGGCCGCATTGTGTATCACCAGCTCAGCATCGCGCACAAACGCGACAAACTCATCTGCGATATCGCGAAAGCGCGGCTTGCCCGCCAACTGCGCGTCGGTGATGCCGTGTACTTCCATGGCGCCGGGGTCAATCGGGCGGTCGGGTTGCAGGTAGTAGTGGAAGGTATTGCCCGTCTTGCGTCGGTTCACCAGTTCCACGCAACCGATCTCGATGATGCGGTGGCCCTGCGCGTGCTCCAGTCCGGTGGTTTCGGTATCGAGGATGACCTGCCTCACGGGGCACCTCTAAAAACGTCTCTTTTGCTCCAATACAGTGCTGTACAAGGACGTACGAATGTCGCGCGCGCAGGACGCGCAGGAGCGACCGTTGCAGCTTGTCTCCGCTGCTCACATGCTGGCGTGTATGCTGTGCTGTACAAGGATGTATGAATGTCGCGAGCGCAGGATGCGCAGGAGCGACCGCTGCTTGACGGCGCTGCGCCTTGTCTTGAATCAAAATCCATCATTTTCAGAGGCACCCTGCTTTGCTTCCTGTTTCATTTCGTCTATGGCCTGATTCGCCAACTGGTCGGCGATTTCATTTTCCGGGTGACCGTTGTGGCCGCGCACCCAGTGCCACGTTACCTTGTGTGTCGCGACAACGGCGTCCAGCCGCTGCCACAGATCGACATTCTTGACCGGCTTTTTGTCTGCCGTTTTCCAGCCGCGTCGCTTCCAGCTGTTGATCCACTGACTGATGCCCTGATGTACATACTGTGAATCGGTTGTGACTGCTGCCTCACATGACCTTTTGAGTGATTCCAGCGCCTGAATCACGGCCATGAGTTCCATCCGGTTATTGGTGGTATGCGCCTCCGCGCCGAAGAGGGTCTTCTCCGTGCCCTGATAACGCAGCAACGCACCCCAACCGCCGGGGCCGGGATTGCCGCGGCAGGCACCATCGGTAAATATTTCCACCACGCTGGTGGAGCCGGCTTCAGTCATGGTGCCGTACCTTGCCCGCACTGGTCTCGGGCATGCGTACCGGCACCAGTCGCCGCGTCGATTCCCAGCGTGGCTTGATCGGCGTGAGTGTTGCTACACGTTTTTTTGCCAGCAGCAGATAGGCGCCGCCCCAGGCGGGCCAGGTACGCGCGCCCAGTTTCTCCATAAAATCCAGACGCTGCATGATACCGGGGTGACGCAGCGGCGGACGAAAAAAGAACGGTCGTTGCGCCACCACCTCAAATCCGAGCAGCGCCAGCCAGTCCTTGATCCGCAGCAGGCTGAGAAAACGGCCACACCACGGCGGACGGCCACTGCGCATCAGCGCCAGTCGCCACAGCCCCCACAGGCTCCACGGATTAAAACCCAGAATGACCACATGGCCCTCGGGAATCAGCACCCGCTCGGCCTCGCGCAACACGCCATGCGGGTCGGCCTCGAATTCCAGCGTATGCGCCAGCAGCACGACATCCACCGCGTCGGTCGCCACCGGCAGGGCATCAGGTCGACTATAGACCCCCGGCGCAACTTTTCCCGCCCCTTCCAGATCGCTCACCAGGACTACGCGGTGGGTAATACGGCTGCTGGCGAGCAGATCGACATCCGTCAGGCTGCCGATCTGGAGCGCGTGATAGCCAAACAGGTTGGGCAGAAACTCCGCCAGTTGCGCACGCTCCATATCGAGCAGCCAACGCCCCAGGCTCAGCCGATACCAGGCCCGCTGCAGGCGTCTTGTGCCTGATTGCGGTGTGGCACCACCCTCATGTCCGTTACTGTGTCTCATAAGCCTGATTCAGTGCTGCTCTGCCTGTATTGGAGCGGGCCACGCTGCATCCGGATTGACCTCGCGCTGGCACGGTGTAGCATGTGACGCATGATGCAGGTTCGCCCCGTAGCCGCCTTCAGGGACAATTATATCTGGCTCGCCGGTCATGCCGACAGCCGCCGCGTGGCGATTGTCGATCCGGGCGACGCCCAGCCGGTACTCAATGCCCTGCGGCGTGACGCCCTCACACCGTGCGCGGTACTGATCACCCATCACCATCACGACCACGTTGGTGGCGTCACTGAACTGCTGCGTCATTTCGGCCTGCCGGTGTATGGTCCCGCCCGTGAAGCGATACCCGCGCTCAGCCATCCGTTGCACGAGGGCGACCAAGTGGTGCTGGAGGAGGCGGGCCTCCGCCTTAACGTACTCGACGTGCCGGGCCACACCCGGGGCGCCATCGCCTATCACGGTAACGGCGGGCTGTTTTGCGGCGACACGCTGTTCACTGCGGGCTGCGGTTACCTGTTTGAGGGCACGGCAACCCAAATGTACCACGCTTTGAGCAAACTCGCCGGGCTGCCGCCTGAAACACAGGTATACTGCGGCCATGAATACACGGCCGACAATCTGGCCTTTGCCCGCGTGGTCGAACCCCATAACCCGGACATCCTCAGCCGCAGCAGCGATGTCGACCGCCTGCGTGAGCAAGGCCTGCCGACGGTTCCCGCCCCCTTAGCACTGGAATTGCGCACCAACCCGTTTTTGCGTTGTCATATCCCTGCCGTTGCGGCGGCGGCGGAGCGCTATGCTGGCCGCCGTCTGGCCGAGGCGGCCGACGTGTTCGCAGTTGTGCGGGCTTGGAAAGACGATTTAGACAAAGTATAATTTACAGGCTTCTGGTTGACCTCCCTCCCCCTGGCTTCTACCATTTTTCGTTATGGGAAAACTGAAACAACGTTACACCGCAGGAAAATGCTGCCTCATGCTCACCCTGAGCCTGGGGCTGGTCGCCTGTGCCCAGCAACCCCGTGACACAGCCGCTGCGCCATCCCCAACGATCAGCGATAACCTGTCGAAAGAAGTAGAAAAACAAGGGGATCCCCCCGCCTCCGACAGCACCGAGGCCTCTGCTTCCACCATACCTGACACCCCTTCTGATTCCGCGCCCGAACACCCCCTCACCACCACCCGCCCGGGCCTGTGGGACAGCTTGGAGCAGCAGTTAACGCCACCCGATACGCCCACCGCCGAGGCCGACTCGCCCTCAGACTTGTGGCACCGGATCCGCGCCGGTTTTGCACTCCCCCATTACGATCACCCCAAGGTGCAGGCCGAGGCCCGCGCATACGCCACCTCGCAGGAGCATGTCGATACCGTCACTCAGCGTGCCACGCCTTATATGTACTACGTGGTACAAGAGCTGGAGAAGCGCGGCATGCCCACCGAAATTGCGCTGGTGCCCATTATCGAGAGCGCCTACTCGCCGGGGGCAGTATCCGCCAGCGGGGCGGCAGGCATCTGGCAGTTCATCCCCTCCACCGGGCGCCATATGGGCCTGACCCGCAACTTCTGGTACGACGGTCGGCGTGATGTCATCGCCTCGACCGCTGCAGCGCTGACCTATCTGCAGCGGCTCAATACCGAGTTCGACGGCGACTGGCTGATCACCCTCGCGGCCTATAACGCGGGTGAAGGCAGACTGCGGCGCGCCATACAAAAGAATCAGCGGGCTGGAAGGCCTGCCGACTTCTGGTCACTCGACCTGCCGCAGGAAACAGCGACCTATGTACCGCGCCTGCTCGGCATCGCCGCCCTCGTGAACCATCCGGAAGAATTCGGCATTACCCTCGCCAGCATTCCCAACGCCCCCTACCTCGCCAGCGTGGACGTCGACAACCAGATCAACCTCAATGTGGCGGCCCAGATTGCCGGCATGTCACGCGACGAACTCAGACGGCTGAACCCGGGCCTGCTGCGCGGCATCACCGACCCCAAGGGCACAACCACGCTGTTACTGCCTGCAGACAAGGCCGAAAAGTTCAGCCGGCGCCTCGCCAGCATCGATCCTGGCACACTGCAGTCACACTCACTGGCAAAACCGCAAGCCAGCAAGCAAAGCGCGCCCAAACAGGCATCCGGCGTGACTGCGCCAGGGCAGCAGAAAAAATATGTTGTACGCCAGGGCGACACGCTGGGCGCCATTGCCCGCGACTTCAGTATCAGTTTGGCGCAACTGGAACGCTGGAATGCAGACCAGTTAAATGGTAAATATCTGACACCCGGCATCACGCTGAAGATTTACCCGCCTGCAAAAGCCGGTTCGTAAACCACCGTCATCCTGCGAGGAGGCCAGCCATGCGAGCAATCCGCATCCACCAATTCGGTGGTGCTGAGGTTTTGCGTTATGAAGACGCCCCGCAACCTGTGCCGGGCGCCGACGAAGTACTGATACGGGTGCATGCCGCCGGGGTCAACCCGGTGGACGCCAAGATCCGCGCCGGCAAACTACAGGGACGCGTTGACCACAGGCTGCCCCTGATACTGGGCTGGGATGTCGCGGGCACCATTGAACAAACCGGCGCCGATGTTACCCAATTCAAGCCCGGTGATGCCGTGTACGCACGTCCTGACATCGCACGTGATGGCGCCTACGCCGAATACATCGTCGTGCGCGCGAGCGAGGTGGCGCTGAAGCCGGAGTCCCTCGACTTCATCCATGCTGCCGCCGTCCCGCTCTCCGCACTCACCGCCTGGCAGTCGCTATTTGTTGCAGGCGATCTTCAGCCCGGCCAGACCATCCTGATTCATGCTGGCGCGGGCGGTGTCGGTCACTATGCGCTGCAACTCGCGCACTGGAAGGGCGCTCACGTCATCACCACCGCCTCGGCGCGTAATGCCGACTTTGTGCGCGCGCTCGGCGCCGACGACGTGATTGATTACACCAGCGCCCGCTTCGAAGACGCCGTGCACGAGGCAGACATGGTGTTTGATACCGTGGGTGGCGACGTGCAGCAGCATTCATGGCAGGTATTAAAGCGAGGCGGCATACTGGTGTCCATCCTCGCACTCACTGTGCCCGACGAGGCTGAACAACGTGGCTGGCGCTCCGCCTACGTGTTCGTACAACCCAGCGCACAACAACTTGCACAACTCGCCAGCCTGATTGATGCGGGCAGCATCAATCCGCATGTCGATAATGTGATGGCCTTGAGCGATGCCGCCAAGGCCCACATCCTGATTCAGGGCGGCCACGCCCGCGGCAAGATCGTACTCAACGTCCTGCAGTAAGCACGCAGGCCGTACTAGGCGTGCTCGGCGATTTTCGGCACCGCACTCAACAGCGTTTTTGTATACGGGTGCTGCGGATTGCGCAACACCTCTCCGGCACTGCCGGACTCGACAATCCTGCCTTGATGCATCACGGCCACGTCATCGGCAAGATATTCCACCACCGCGATATTATGGGTGATAAAGAGGTAGGCAATACCCAGTTCGCGCTGCAATTCTTTCAGCAGATTAAGGGTCTGCGCCTGCACAGACACATCAAGCGCGCTGGTCGGCTCGTCACACACCAGCAGCTTGGGGCGAACCGCCAGCGCGCGGGCGATGCTGATGCGCTGGCGTTGCCCGCCCGAGAATTCATGCGGATAGCGCAGCCCGGCCTCGGCCGGCAACCCGACCTGCTCCAGCACCTGCGCTATACGCGCAGCACGATCGGCCGCTGTTTTGCCCACACCCTGCGCGACCATGCCCTCCTCAATAATGTCTGCCACGATCATGCGCGGATTGAGTGATGAATAGGGGTCCTGAAAAATAATCTGAAAATCCGCGCGCCGCGCGCGCAGGCTGGCGCCGCGCAACTGCGTCAATTCGTCACCGGCAAACCGCACGCTGCCTGCCGTCGGACGTATGAGTTGCAGAATGCCCTTGCCCACCGTGGTCTTGCCGGAACCGGACTCGCCCACCAGGGCCAGCGTGCGCCCGGCGCGGATGCTGAGTGAAACGCCATCCACTGCGCGCACATGTCCCACCACGCGCTTGAACACCCCCTGCTCTATGGGAAAGTAGACCTTGAGGTCTTTCACGGTCAGCAGCTCTTCGCCCACCGATGCTGTGTCAGTCTGCACCGCCTGCGCCGCTACCCGTACCGGTTGCGGTGGCGCTGAGGACTGATAACGTGCATCGTGCAAATGACAACGCACGGCCGCGTGCGCCCCGGCGGCAAGCAAGTCCGGCGTGCGGTCATGGCAGGTCTGCCAGGCAGATTCGCAGCGCGGCGCAAAGCGGCACCCTGTAAACGTCTGTGTCAGCGGCGGTACCCGGCCCTGTATCACGGCCAGACGCGTGCCGCGCTTGCCCAGCGTGGGCACGGACTCGAACAGCTTCCGCGTATACGGATGTCGCGGCACGGCAAACAGCTCCGTCCGTGGCGCCTGCTCTACAATCTGGCCCGCGTACATCACCGCCACCCGTGCGGCCATCTCCGACACCACGCCAAGATCATGGGTGATCAGCAGCAGCGCCATGCCCGTATCTTTTTGCAACCGACGCAGCAGCTCCAGTATCTGGGCCTGTATCGTCACGTCGAGTGCCGTGGTAGGTTCATCGGCAATCAGCAGTTCCGGCTCACCCGCCAGCGCGATGGCAATCATCACACGCTGCTTCATACCGCCGGAAAGCTGGTGCGGAAAATCATGGTAGCGCCGTTGCGGCTCGGCTATACCTACCGCGTCCAGCAATTCTATCGCTCGCATCTGTGCGGCACCCGCCGTGATGCCATGGTGGCAGCGCAATGCCTCGCTGATCTGCATACCAATGGTCAGCACCGCATTCAGGCTGGTCATCGGCTCCTGAAATATCATCGCGATGCGCCCACCACGCACACTGCGCATGTCACGCTCGGGCAGCGCCAGCAGGTCCTGGCCTTCCAGCCATACCTCACCCGACACGCCGGCAGTAGCCGGCAGCAGGCGCATGATGGAGAGCGCGCTCAGTGATTTGCCACTGCCGGACTCGCCCAGCAGGGCGAAGGTCTCACCACGCGCGATCTCGAAACTTACCTCGTCGACCGCGCACAACCTGCCCTGCCCGGACTCAAACCAGGTGCTGAGATTACGTACACAGAGCAGTGTGTTGTTCATTGCTTGCGCAACCTCGGGTCAAAGGCATCACGCACCACATCTGAAAACAGGTTCGCCGCCAGCACCAGCGCAAACATGAAGATAAAGGCCGCACACAGCGACCACCACACCATGGGATCACGCGCCATTTCCAGTCGCGCGCCGTTAATCATGTTGCCCCAGCTGAGCGTGCTCGGATCCACCCCCACACCCACGTACGACAGCACGGCCTCGGCCAGCACCAACCCGCTGAAATCGAGCACCACGCTGATCAGCACGATGTGCATGACATTGGGCAGGATATGGCGGCGGATGATCTGGAAGTGGCTGACACCAAAGGCCTGCGCAGCCTGGATGTACTCCATCTCGCGCAACTTCAACGCCTCGCCCCGCAGCAAGCGGCACAACCCGGTCCAACTGGTAATGCCCAGTATGATGCACAAAAACAGCAATCGCAGATCGGCGCGTTCGGCCAGCGTATCAAACTGCTCCGGGTGATTGGTGATGTAGACCTGCAAGCTCAGTATCGCCGCCGCGATCAACAGCACACCGGGTATCGAGTTGAGCGTGGTATAGGTGTATTGAATGACATCATCTGCCAGCCCCCGGAAATAGCCGGCCATGATGCCGAGCAAAATGGCGAATGGCAGCATCACCAGCGTGGTCAAGGTGCCAATCACCAATCCCGTGCGGATACTCTTCAGTGTCTGGTACAGCACGTCCTGTCCCACCTTGTCGGTGCCGAGCACGTGATATTTCAGACTCAACATGGACGCCCACAGCACCACCATGAGCATAACCAGCAGCGCCAGCCAGACTACCCGCCATGGCGTCTCGGTTTCGCCACGCACAATACGGCGCAGCATGACGCGCCACGCCACACGCTCGCGCCACGCCAGCAGGCCGGTGAACACTGCGCCTGCGGCCAAACCCAGCAACAGCGACAGCAGCACCGCCTGCGCGCTGGTCAGCAGAATATCCGCCGCCCGCTCCTGTGCCGGGTGCTGCAAATGCCGCCCGCCGTGCTGCAGGCGCGGAAATTCCCGGCTCTGGGTGCCGTCGGCATGCTCTACGGTTTCCTTGGTATAGAGATGGGTGGCAAACGGCGCCGAATAGGTCTTCTCGCTGCGCTCCCGCAACGGCGTAGCGACCAGATCAAACACACTCAATACCTCGATGGAATACTCACGCTCGGCCTGCGGCTTGCCGCCATCCGGCAACGGCAACCTGAAATGCAGCGAGTCGAGCAGCCCGATCAATACATAGGTGAGCAACACCACCAGCGAGACGGCCGCCATCCGGCTGCGCTTCACCTGTCGCCACGGCGCACGCAGGTGCTCCTTGCCGCGCACATGCACGGCGAACGCAATCACCGTGACCAGCAGCACGAAGATCAGCGCATCGGTAGGCAGAATAACAGGCAGAAATGGCATCTAGCCCAGCCTCACGCGCGGGTCTACCAGGGTGTAGGAGATATCCGTCAGCACCAGCCCCACGATATAGAGCACCGAGCCCAGAAACACCATGGCGCGCACCACGGCGAAATCCTGTGAGTTGATGGCGTCAATGGTGTAGCTGCCGAGGCCGGGAATGCCGAAAAACGACTCCAGTATCAGGCTGCCCATGAACAGCAGCGGCAACACCACTACCACTCCGGTCAGAATCGGAATCATGGCGTTCTTGAGTACGTGGTAAAACAACACCCGCAGTTCGGAGAGCCCCTTGGCGCGTGCCGTGCGCACGTAGTCCTTGCCGATTTCCTCGAGGAAGATTGTGCGGTACCAGCGGCTGCCGGAACCGATGCCGCTGACAATGCCGATAATCACCGGCAACAGAATAAACTTGAAGGCCTGCACGCCGGTGTCATAGCCGGACACCGGCACGATATGCAGCAGCTTGCTGATGAGGTACTGGCCGCCGATGATGTAGAACAGCCCCGAGATCGACATCAACACCACACACAACACCACGCCTCCGACATCGATATAGGTGGCGCGGAAGAAGGCCATCAACAGCGCAAAGGTGATATTGGTCAGCAGCCCGATCAACAGCACCGGCAACGCAATCGCCAGACTGGGCCACATGCGCTCGCGTATCTCCAGGCCGATATCGCGGCCGTCGTCGGAGCGGCCGAAGTCGAACACAAACAAGGCCAATGATTTCTTGTAGAAAATGGTATCCGTCAGCTGTGCCGTGCCTTCAGCGCCACTGTTATATAACAGCGGCTTGTCATAGCCGCGCTCCACCTTCCACTTGTCGATCGCCTCCTGCGTGACATGCTTTACACCCAGATGCACTCGCGCCATGTCATCCGGCTTGTTTACCACAAAAAACAGTGCGAAGGTCAGCAGGTTGACGCCAATCAGGATCGGGATCGCATACAACACACGGCGCAGGATATAGGCCATCATTTGGCGGCACTCCGCTGTTTGCGCCTGTAACTCACCAGCGCCGGGGCCGCGCCCAACAGCAGCAGCGCCAGCAATGCCCACAGCGGCCACACCACAGGCTGGTTCCATGCCGCGCGCAGACGGGCACGCTCGTCGGGGTCAATGCGGATGTACTTCAGGGTATTGTTCGCCATCTCGTTGGGCTTGGCATTGTGATACCAGCGATGGTACAGCCCGAATTTCTTGCGGTGCATGCCCCACAGCCAGGGCGCATCGTGGCGCACGATCTCGACCATGCGACTGATCACCGCCTGCCGCTCGGAGCCATTGTCCATGCTCTTCATCTGCTCAAACAGGCTGTCATACTCCGGGTTGCTGTAGTTCGAGGCGTTTTCGCCATTTTTGCCGGCCTTGGCATTCGGGCCATACAACAGAAACAGGAAATTTTCCGGGTCGGGGTAATCCGCATTCCAGCCCCACTGGTAAATCTGTGCGTTGCCCTTGTGCATCTTCTCCTGAAAGCGGTTGAAGTCGGTATTGCGGATATCGAGTTGCAGGTCGAGCTTGAGAAACTGCTTGCGCAGCCAGTCGAGATACGACTTGTTGTCCGGCCCGCTGGCTGCGATATCAAAATGCAGCAGCAGCGGCTTGCCGGTTTCTGCGTCCCGGCCATTGGGGTAGCCCGCTTCCGCCAGCAGTTGCCGCGCAACGTCGATGGACTTGCGCTGCGGTTTGCCGTCTATCCAGTCATAGGTATACGGATTAATGCCCGGCTGCCCGTCTATGTGGCCAAATATGCCGGGCGGAATCGGGCCCTGCGCGGCCACCCCGCGACCATTGCGGAAAATGGAAATCATTTCCTCTTGGTCGATGGCGATCGCAATCGCCCGCCGCAGCTTGCGCGCACGCTCACCCATGCCGCCGATCACCGGGTCGAGCATGTTGAAGCCGATGTAGGAAATATCGGTGCCGACGCTGGTGCGCAAATGTATGCCGCGCTCACGCATCGGCTCGCTCACTGCGGCTTCGCCCTGCATGCCCACATTCACAGCCTGATCAAAAGTGTCGGAGCTGATGCCCGAGGTATCGTAATAGCCCTGCAAAAATTTGTTCCAGTACGGGATGCTTTCCTTCTCCAGACTGTACACCGCCTTGTCGATAAACGGCAGACTGCGCCCGGCATCATTCAGCAGGCCGGCCTCATGATCGCCCGGCATGCCCTCGACGGGGTAGCTCTCCGCGTGATAATTGGGATTGCGCTCCAGCACCATCTGCCGATTGGGATTATTCAGCGTGAGCATGTACGGCCCGGTGCCGACCGGATACCAGTCCAGCGACAGATTTTTTTCCGCCATGCCGGGCTGGGCATAGAAGCGATCCACTTCCGGCGCCACCGGCGCGAAGAACGGCATCGCCAGCCAATACACAAGTTGCGGATATTTGCCATAGACCTTGATGCGGTAGGTATAGCGGTCTATCACCGTGGCGCCTTCCAGCGCATACCGGTTGAGATCAAGAAAGGCCTCCCGCCCGGCAGCGTCCTGCGCCTGCCGCAAGGTGGCTGCATAGTCCTTCAGGCCCACGATATGCTCGCTCATCAAGCCAAAAATCGGCGACTCGATACGTGGATGACCAAGCCGCTTGATCTGATAGACATAATCTGCCGCCACCAGCTCGCGCGTATCATGTGCGGCAAAATCGTTCAGGCTGGTAACCGGCGCCAGCTCCTCCGGGGCCAGCGCCAGATAGCGCGAACTGTCATCTGCATTGCGCGCAAAGGCAGGGTGCGGCTGATAGCGGATACCGGGGCGGATGGAAATATCATAGATGCTGTAGGCAATCTCGTCCGTGGCGGCAGTGTCGGCTAATTGCCGGCCGTCCTTGTCGAGATACACCGCTCGCGGCACAGCGTCCGCCGCCAGCGGTATCAGCGTATAAGGCCGCTTGAGATAGTGATATTGCAGCGGCGGCTCGTAGATCTGGGCGATCAGCGCATACTCGTTCTCCACATACGACTGCGCGGGGTCGAGGTGCTTGGGGCGCTGGTCAAACGAGCTGTAGAGGATATTGCTGTGATCTTCTGCCGCCGGGTAGGGATTGTTCCACGGACGGCCATCGCAGCCCGTCAGCGCGAGCAGCGCGCCGCAGAGCGGCCACAGCAAGGGCAGGGATAGCCGTTTCATCAACGTCACAGTTTCGATTGGTGCGTGCAAGCCAAGGTTCTTTATAATACCCTATTCACGATCACACCGATTTCCGTTACCTTAACCACAGCATGCCTGACACGAAAGGATAATGATATGGGATTTCTCGACGGAAAATGCGCACTCATCGTAGGCCTCGCCAGCAATCGCTCCATCGCCTGGGGCATTGCCCAGGCCATGCAGCGGGAAGGGGCACAGCTCGCCTTCACCTACCAGAACGAACGCTTGCAGGAGCGGGTGGAGAAAATGGCGGCGGAGTGCGACTCGGTCATCACCCTGCCCTGCGATGTCAGCAACGACACCGAAATCGACGCAGTGTTCGAGCATCTGGATGACTACTGGGATCACCTCGACATCATCGTCCACTCGGTGGCCTATGCGCCCCGCAACGAACTGGAGGGCAGCTACCTCGACGCCGTCACCCGCGAGGGCTTTCTCATCGCCCATGACATCAGCTCCTACAGCTTCACCGCGCTGGCCAAGGCCGGGCGCAACATGATGCAGGGCCGCAACGGCGCGCTGCTCACGCTCAGCTACCTCGGCGCGGAAAGCGTCGTGCCGAACTACAATGTCATGGGGCTGGCCAAGGCCAGCCTTGAGGCTAACGTGCGCTACATGGCCGACAGCCTCGGCCCCGAGGGCATCCGCGTCAACGCGATCTCCGCCGGGCCGATCAAGACCCTGGCCGCCTCCGGCATCAGCGGTTTCGGCAAGATGCTCGAGCACACGGAAAAAAATGCCCCGCTGCGGCGCAACGTGACCACCGAAGATGTCGGCAATGCCGCCGCCTTCCTCTGCTCCGACCTCGCCGCCGGCATCACCGGCGAAGTCGTGCATGTCGACAGTGGCTATCACATCATCGGCGTAGGGACGCTATAAGCGTACACGTCACCACTGGCCCGGGCTGGCCTTATTTTTCACCTGATCTGAGACCGTGACGTGAATAATAAAAACCTCGAATCCACCCTGCACGAACTGCGGCAGTTTGCGCCGCCGCCCGCATTCTCTGCCCACGCACGCATTCCCAGCATGCAGGCGCTGCAAACCCTGCATCAGCAAGCTGCGCAGGATCATGAACAATTCTGGGCCGGGCTGGCGCGCAGTGAAATCAGCTGGCAAAAACCCTTCACCCACATCCTCGACAACAGCACACCACCGCATTACCGCTGGTTTGACGACGGTCGGCTCAATGTCTCCTATAACTGTCTGGATAAACATCTCAAGAACAAGGCGCAAAAAACCGCCATCCTGTTTGAAGGCGAGCAAGGCGATATCCGCCGCCTGAGTTACGCCGAACTGCACCGCGACGTCTGCTGTCTCGCCAATGCGCTCAAGGCCAAAGGCATCGAAAAAGGCGACCGCGTGGTCATCTACATGCCCATGGTGCCCGAGGCCGTCGTCGCCATGCAGGCCTGCGCCCGCATCGGCGCCATCCACTCCGTGGTGTTCGGCGGTTTCTCCTCCCAATCCCTGAAGGACCGCATCGAAGACGCGGGCGCAAAGCTGCTCATCACCGCCGACGGTGGCACCCGTGGCGGCAAGATCATCGAGCTCAAGGCCGCCGCCGATCAGGCGCTGGCCAACGGCTGCGCCAGCATTGAAACCGTCATCGTGTTAAAGCGCAGCGGGCAGGAGATCGCCATGCAGCCGGGGCGCGACGTGTGGTGGGATGATGCCACCGCCAACGTGGCCGACCAGTGCGACCCGGTGTGGGTGGAGAGCGAGCACCCGCTGTTTCTGCTCTACACCTCCGGCTCCACCGGCAAACCCAAAGGCATTCAGCATTCCAGCGCCGGTTATCTGCTCGGCGCCACCGTCACCATGCAATGGGTGTTCGACATCCGCGACGACGACGTCTTCTGGTGCACCGCCGATGTCGGCTGGGTCACCGGCCACACTTACGTCGCCTACGGCCCGCTGGCGACTGGCGCCACCATGTTCATGTACGAAGGCGCGCCAACCATCCCCGACGCGGGCCGCTTCTGGGACATCTGCCAACGCCACGGCGTCACCATTTTTTACACCGCACCCACCGCGATCCGCGGCCTGATGAAGCTGGGCGACGAGCTACCCGCCAAATATGATTTATCCAAACTGCGTCTGCTCGGCACGGTGGGCGAGCCCATCAACCCCGAGGCATGGATGTGGTATCACCAGCACATCGGCCATGAGCGCTGCCCCATCACCGACACCTGGTGGCAAACCGAAACCGGCGCGCACATGATCGCGCCCATTCCTGGCGCCGTGCCCACCAAACCCGGCTCCTGCACCCTGCCGCTGCCCGGCATCGCGATGGACATCGTCGACGAAGAAGGCAACAGCATCAGCGCCGCCCATCAGGGTGGCTATCTCGTCATCACCAAACCGTGGCCGTTCATGCTGCGCGGCATCTGGGGTGATGAACAGCGCTACCTCGACACCTACTGGAAGAAATTCAACAACAAGTACTACGTCGCGGGCGACACCGCGCACAAAGACGAAGACGGCTACTTCTGGATCATGGGCCGCGCCGACGACGTGCTCAAGGTCTCCGGCCACCGCCTCGGCACCATGGAAATCGAATCGGCGCTGGTCGCCCACCCGCGCGTCGCCGAAGCCGCCGTGGTCGGCCGACCTGATGACATCAAAGGCGAAGGCGTGTTTGCCTATGTGGTGTTAAAAGGCGCCCGCCCGGCAGGTGGCATAGACGAAGCCCTCACCAAGGAACTGCGCGCCTGGGTCACGGAACAGATCGGCCCCATCGCCCGCCCCGACGACATCCGCTACGCCGACAACCTGCCCAAGACCCGCTCCGGAAAAATCATGCGCCGCCTGCTGCGCTCCATCGCCGCCGGCGAAGCCATCACGCAGGACACCTCGACGCTGGAAAATGAAGGTATATTGTTGCAGTTGCAGGGGAAGGCGTAGTGATCGATGCAATTAATCACGTCATTTATGACGGCTATTTCTAGCCAGATATCCACCCAGACCCGCAGCTCATCACACTCACATGTCATCGTCACCCCAGCCACACGAGCTCTATCTTCAGCAAATGGTCGAAACCAAGCGCCGACTCCGTGCCGTTGATCGAATTCTCGGCGCTAAGAAGCCGCTCACGCGGAACGAAGAAGTCGACAACGAGTGTGCGTTTCTCCAAGTTCGGAGAATCATCGAACTCATCACCTTCTCCGCTATAGTGTCCGACGAGCAGCGCTATCAACGGTCTCGCAAGCTAGACGCTGAAAAAAATCCGAGAGACAAGGGCGACTACACCCTTGACTGGAATGCCGCAGACATTCTCGTCCGCCTCTCCAAGATCAGTCCTCACTTTTTACCCCGCCCTCTTGGTCCAATGACAGCGCAACCAGACGGAACCAAGCACTTCAGCGAAGCCGCAGCTAAGCTCACGCACGACCGACTGATCGGTATCTACCAGACCGCCGGTGGATTTGCTCACACGCCCAACCCGTACAAGCCGAACGGAGCGGAGCTGGAAAGGAAGAAGAGAGAAACGGCACGAATAGTTCTGAAAAAAGAGCTTGCCTACCTGAAGTCAGTCATATGGGAGCACGCAAAGATTGGGCTCGCCTGGAAACCTGGTGCTGATCCGACACAACCCGAAGACAGCGAGACTGCCTGGCTGATTTGGTTCGGAAACAAAGACACCGATCACGTTCGCATGTCGCTGGCAACCGCCATATGAGCACGGTAGATCGTAATAGCGCAGCGCATTGGCCGCATATAGCATTAGACGTACATTCAATAGGAGACAACACATGCTTCATCGGACAACATTCCTCTGGCTAACCGCAGCATGGCTGCTGATATGCACGCCACTGGCATACGCGGAAAAAATACAGCCCATCGCCAATGAAGAACAGGGCGTTTTGTTGTCGCCCGGCATGGCGGAGCTGATGGAAGAGGCGAACACCGGTGATGCCGACGCCGCCAGAATCGTGGGCGTGCAATATGAAATGGGCCTCAGCGTGGTGCAGAACTATGACAAGGCGCTGGAGTGGTATCTCAAGGCGGTGGAACTGGGAGACGTCGAGGCCTTGTACCATATTGGTCTCATGCACGAAGGCGGCGCGGGGCGCCCCAGAGACAACACCGAAGCGCTGCGCTGGTACAAAAAGGCGGCAGCCAAGGGCCACAGCGGCGCGCAGACGCGCATCAAGATCATCAACGAATCCACGGCACCCTCTCCCTAAACACCACGTCTTTGCTTGTAGAATGCACCGATGATGAATGATCGGCGCAATTTTGCGGCGGGCGGTTTCAAGCCGGCCTGGTGGTTACGCAACGCCCATCTGCAGACACTGTGGGCCAGCGTGCTGCGACGCGCACCCCGGCCCGCGCTACGACGCGAACGCCTGGAATTGCCGGACGGTGATTTTCTTGACCTCGACTGGACGACTGGTACGTCCGGGCCAATAGTGATTCTTCTGCACGGCCTGCAAGGCTCCAGCAACTCCAATTATGCACGCGGCCTGTTACAGGCCTTGCACCGGCGCGGCTGGCGCGCCGTGCTGATGCACTTTCGCGGTTGCAGTGGCGAACCAAACCGGCTGGCGCGCTTTTACCATGCAGGCGATACGGGCGACTTCACTACGCTGGTCAATCTGTTGCGCGCCCGCGAACCGGAAACCCCGCTGGCTGCTATCGGCTGTTCGCTGGGCGGCAATGTGCTCCTGAAGTGGCTGGGTGAACAAGGCAGTCAGGCACCGCTGGTTTGTGCGGCGGCGGTGTCGGTGCCGTTTGATCTCGCACGTTCGGTTGACCACATCAACCAGGGTTGGTCATGCATCTACCAGTATTGGCTGACACGCTGTTTGCGCATTGCGGCACACCGAAAATTCAGCCGCCTGCCCTCGCCATTGGGCACCAACCTTGGAAAGCTGCATACGCTGCGCGCCTATGACAGTGCAGTGACCGCGCCGTTACACGGCTTTGCCAGTGTGGAGGCGTATTACGCGCAATCGAGCTGCCACCCCTATCTCACGCATATCCGCATACCCACACTGCTGGCACAGGCGCAGGACGACCCCTTTCTGCCCGCAACGGCTCTCCCCACGTCGGACGCACTCTCCGCCAGCATCTGCCTTGAGTTGCACCGCCACGGTGGACACATAGGCTTTATCAGCGGTACTCTGCCTTGGGCGCTGAACTACTGGCTGGAGCAGCGCATCCCTGACTATATCGCCGCTGCCCTCGCAACGACCGCAGCGGACAACCACAGGCGGACGACAGCAGGCGTATAACTCATGGATATCGACGGCATACTGCTCGCCAAACTGTTTGTCTCGCTCATCGTGGTGCTTGCGCCGGTCGATGTCATCCCGCTGTACTTGTCACTCACCCATGAGCTGGATGCGCAACAGCGGCGGCGCGTGCTGCGGCGCATGATCATTACCGTGGTGATCACGCTGCTGGCCTTCCAGTACACGGGCATGTACCTGTTCAACTTCATCGGCATCAGCCTGCCGAGTTTTCAGGTGGCCGGTGGCCTGATTCTCGCCTCCATGGCGTGGTCGATGCTGCACGCCCTGCCCTCGCGCATTCAGAGCACGCAGGCAGGGGGGGCGGACGCCACCCCGCGCGAGGATGTTTCCGTGGTGCCGCTCGGCATCCCGATGCTTGCCGGGCCCGGCACCATTACCACGGTGATCCTCTATGCCCAGCAACAGCACGGAAGTATCTCGGGCCACCTGCAGTTGAGCGGCGTCATTCTGCTCACGGCGGCGGCGCTCTATGCCTTGTTCAGCCTGGCACGACCCCTGTTCAACGCGCTCGGCCCCACCGGCGTGCGCATCACCACCCGCCTCATGGGCATGCTGCTGCTCGCGGTGGCCATGGAATTTATTCTGCGCGGGGTGACTGCGGTACTTGCCCGCTAGGGCGATGACAGGCGGGCGCCAACCTCTTCAACCTTGACCAGCACCCGATGCTGCTCATTGCGCAGCGCGCGCGTCGACGCGACAATTTCGCTCGCGCTCGAACCCTGCTCCTGTACCGCACCACCGATGTCTATCCACTCGCCCAGCTTGCCCGAGACAGTGGTATGCATCTGCGCGATATCAATGCTGCCGCCGCCTTGCGCCGAGGGCGTGGCACGTTGCGGAGCAATCTCCAGTGTGACCACGTCGCCGCTCACGCGCGGCAGCACGCTAAAACCTGTGGTCACATCCTTGTAGGTGATGCTGCTGTACAACCGCGGGTCTATGCCACTGCCCTCGACGCTGCGCTCGACTACCGGGACAGACTGGCCGATTTCAATAAAGGCGGGGTTGCCTTCGAGCACCTGTATCTGCTGCGTGTTTTTGTCGTGCACCAGGCTGTCACTGTGAATGATACGAACCTCGGCGCCATCACGCGGTGCCGGTGCACGGTGGGTGCTGATGCGCACATCGCCACTTTTTATACTGCCACGCAGTGATGCCTCGCTGTCGGCCTGATCGCTGCGGCCATCCTGCCTGACCGTGATCAGCAGGCGGCGTTGGGCGACATCGAGGGTCTTCAGCATTTGCCTGATCTGCGCCAGATTCTCCGGCGTGGTGCGCACGATCAACTGATTGTTATGGCCGCTCAGCGCGCCGTCCTTGTCGATGAACGGCTTGACCAGCGCGACGGCCTGCTCCGCCGTGAGGTGTCGAAGCGGTATAATCTCCAGCGTCGGCTCGGCAGCCAACACCGGTTGCATCAGCACACACAGGATAATGAATCGGATAATCGTCATATCAGATGTACAGCCTGCGTAATTCGGGATCGGACTCGCTTCTGTCCCACATCTCGTCAAAAATTTTCACCATCGCCACGGCCTCCAATGGGGCATTGAAATTCACTACGCCATCGTAACGCTCACTTGTCTTGCGGTGCAGCAGCCCCAGCTTATCCACCACGAGAAAGTCCTCGTTCAAGGCCTGATGCTCACGTCCCGGTTTGCGCATCTGCATGGTACTGCTCAACTGCTGCGCAAGCTGCACCAGACGGTGACCACTTTTGATAATGCCTTCGGTATTCTGCACCAGAATGCGAATCCGGGAGTAGCGGCTGCGGGTGGCAAGCCCGCGCACAGCCGTTATAAATGCGGTGGTGTCATACACCGTGTGGTCGAGATCACGGCTGAAGATATGCAAACAGCGCTTGCCCTGCCGGACCAGTGAAGTGGCTGCCATGCGGTTGTCGGCGCGGGTGGCAATCTGCACCGGTTCGGAATCCTTGCCGAGCTGCATGTGTTCCAGGGTGTATTCTCCCGTCATCACGCCAACCTCAGTCATCCAGCGTAGTTACACCTTCTCTGCCAGCTCCCGCGCGTAGCCCACGTAGTCCGCCGGCGTAAGCGCCAGCAACCGGTCCCTGCTCTCCGCCGGGATCTCCAGCGTGCGTATGAATTTGTGCAGGGCGGCGCGATCAATGCGCTGGCCGCGGGTGAGTGCCTTCAGTTTCTCATAGGGCTGTTCGATACCGTAGCGACGCATCACGGTCTGCACTGCCTCGCCCAGTACTTCCCAGTTGCGTTCCAGTTCGGCGTCGATTTCCGCGTGACCCGCCTCCAGCTTGCTGATGCCTTGCAGGCAGGACTGGTAGGCGATGACGCTGTGCGCGATACCGACACCGAGATTGCGCAGCACCGTGGAATCGGTCAGGTCACGCTGCCAGCGCGACACCGGCAGCTTGCTGCTGAGAAATTCCAGCAGGGCATTAGCCATGCCCAGATTGCCTTCCGAGTTTTCAAAATCGATAGGGTTGACCTTGTGCGGCATGGTGGACGAACCCACCTCGCCCGCCACCGTCTTCTGCCGAAAGTAACCGAGCGAGATATAGCCCCACATATCGCGATTAAAATCGAGCAATACGGTATTAAAGCGGCGCACGACATCAAACAGCTCGGCCAGTGCATCGTGCGGTTCGATCTGTGTGGTATAGGGGTTCCATGCCAGCCCCAGGCTTTCCACAAAGCCCTGCGCCAGTTGCGGCCAGTCGATTTCGGGGTAGGCCACCCGATGGGCGTTGTAGTTGCCGACCGCACCGTTGAACTTGGCGAGCAGCGCGACATCGGCCAACTGCGTACGCTGCCGTTGCAGGCGATAAACGGTATTGGCAATCTCCTTGCCCAAGGTGGTCGGCGATGCAGGCTGGCCGTGCGTGCGCGCCAGCATGGGCTGCCCGGCAAGCTGGTGCGCCAGCGCCTGCAGCTCGGCAATCAGCTTGTCCATCAGCGGCAACAGCACCCGTTCACGCGCCTCCAGCAACATCAACGCATAGGCAAGGTTGTTGATGTCTTCCGAGGTGCAGGCAAAATGCAGGAATTCGCTCGCGTCCGCCAGCTCCGGCTGGTCGCTCACCTTTTCCTTGAGAAAGTACTCCACCGCCTTCACATCGTGATTGGTGGTGTGCTCGATCTCCTTGATGCGGGTTGCATCGGCCAGATTGAAACCGGTGATGATGGCATCCAGGGCGGCGTTGGACTGAAAAGAAAAGGCCGGTACTTCCGGAATGTTCGGCTCCCGCGCCAGCCACTGCAACCAGCGCACTTCCACCTGCACCCGATGGCGCATCAGCCCGTATTCACTGAAGATGGGGGACAGCGCTGCCGTTTTATTGCCATAGCGCCCGTCGAGCGGCGAAATGGCCATGAGTTTGCTCAGTTCCATAGTTCTAAGCGTACAATTAAACGTAGCTTAATCATAGCCTTTCCTATGACCAAGACGGCCCGCACATTGAAAAAACTGCTCACGGAGGTACGCGCCTGCCGCGCCTGCGAGCTGCACCTGCCGCTGGGACCGAAGCCGGTCATCCGCGCCAGCCACACCGCACGGTTATTGATTGTGGGTCAGGCCCCGGGCACACGGGTGCACGCCAGCGGGCTGTCATGGAACGACCCCAGCGGCGACCGGCTGCGTGACTGGATGGCGATAGACCGGGATATCTTTTACGACGAGGCCCGCATTGCCATCCTGCCGATGGGATTCTGCTACCCGGGCAAAGGCGCGCGTGGCGACCTGCCACCCCGCGCGGAGTGTGCTGCGCTTTGGCGCGCCCCGCTGCACGCCGCGCTGCCGCAGATCGAGTTCACGCTGCTGATTGGCCAGTATGCGCAACGCTATTATCTGGGCAAGCGCAAGAAGGCCACACTGGCCGACACGGTGCATGCCTGGCGTGAGTATCTGCCGCACTACCTCCCGCTGCCTCACCCCAGCCCGCGCAATATTCTCTGGTTCAGACGCAACCCGTGGTTTGAGCGCGAGGTCGTACCTGCACTGCGCGCACAGGTGCGGGCTCGGCTTTTCCCCGGTACGGCTGTATCGGCACGTGCGCGAAAGCAGTAAAATAATGGTTTGCATCAAGCAATACACAGGAACCCCTACGTGCTGAAAAATTACCGCCTTCATGTCGCCGAGCGCACCGCGCTCAATCTGCCGCCGCTCCCGCTCAACGCCCGACAGGTCGCGGAACTGGTCGAGCTGCTCAAATCGCCGCCCGCTGCTGAAGGCGAATTGCTGGTTGAGCTGCTGACGCAGCGCGTGCCGCCGGGTGTAGATCAGGCGGCCTATGTGAAGGCAGGGTTTCTCGCCGCGCTGGCGAAGGGTGAGGCAAGCTGCCCACTGATCGACCGCACGCAGGCCACAAAATTACTCGGCACCATGCTGGGCGGCTACAACATCCACCCGCTCATTGATCTGCTGGATGACAAGACGCTGGGCCCTGTCGCGGCAGAGGCGTTGGGGCAGACACTGCTGATTTTCGACGCCCACCACGATGTCGCCACCAAGGCCGAACACAATCCTCAGGCCAGGCGGGTGTTGCAGGCGTGGGCGGATGCCATCTGGTTTGCCCGACGCACGCCGCTGGCCGATGAAATCACTGTTACCGTTTTCAAGGTGCCGGGCGAGACCAACACCGATGACCTCTCGCCCGCGGCCGAGGCCTGGAGCCGCCCCGACATCCCGCTGCATGCCCGCAGCATGCTCAGCAGCAAAATGCCGGATGCACTGGAGACCATCGCCACGCTGAAAAAAAAGGGCCACCCGCTGGCCTATGTCGGCGACGTGGTCGGCACCGGTTCATCGCGCAAGTCCGCCATCAACTCCGTGCTCTGGCACATGGGCCACGATATTCCCTGCGTACCGAACAAGCGTCAGGGCGGCGTGATTCTGGGCGGCAAGATCGCGCCCATCTTCTTCAACACCGCCGAAGACTCCGGCGCATTGCCGATTGAATGCGATGTCGACGCACTCGACACCGGCGATGTCATCAAGATTTATCCGCGCGCCGGGCGCATCACCGACGAGCACGGCAAAGAGCTGGCGCGCTTTGAGTTGACGCCTGCCACCCTGCCCGACGAAGTACAGGCCGGCGGACGCATACCGCTCATCATCGGCCGCGCCCTCACTGACAAAACCCGGGAGCTGCTGGGCTTAAAGCCTTCCGCTGCCTTCATCCGCCCGCAGGCCGAAAAAGACAGCGGCAAGGGTTACACCCTGGCGCAGAAAATCGTTGGCCGCGCCTGTGGCGTGACGGGCATACGCCCCGGCACCTATTGTGAAGCGCGCATGACCACCGTCGGCTCGCAGGACACCACCGGCGCCATGACCCGTGACGAACTGAAGGAACTCGCCTGTCTGGGATTCTCCGCCGAACTGGTGATGCAGAGCTTTTGCCACACCGCGGCCTACCCGAAACCGGTGGACATCGAACTGCAGCACGACCTGCCCGACTTCATCCGCACCCGTGGCGGCGTGGTGCTGCGCCCCGGCGACGGCATCATCCACTCGTGGCTGAACCGCATGCTGCTGCCCGACACCGTCGGCACCGGCGGTGATTCGCACACCCGCTTCCCCATCGGCATCAGCTTTCCGGCCGGCTCCGGCCTGGTCGCCTTCGCCGCTGCGCTCGGCGTCATGCCCATCAATATGCCGGAGTCGGTGCTGGTGCGCTTCAAGGGCAAGATGCAGCCCGGCATTACCCTGCGCGATCTGGTGAATGCCGTGCCGTACGTCGCGCTGGAACAGGGCCTGCTCACGCTCGACAAGAAGGGCAAGAAAAACATCTTCTCCGGGCGCGTGATGGAAATCGAGGGCCTGCCCGATCTCAAGGTGGAACAGGCGTTTGAATTTGCCGACGCCTCGGCGGAGCGCTCCGCCAACGGCTGCACCGTGCGCCTCAACAAGGAACCGGTGATCGAATACCTCTCCTCCAACGTCACCCTGCTGAAGTGGATGATTGCCAGCGGCTACGAAGACCGGCGCACGCTGGAGCGGCGCATTCAGGCCATGGAAGCCTGGCTCGCCAAGCCCGAGATGCTGGAAGCGGACAAGGACGCCGACTATGCCGCCGTGATCGACATCGACATGAACACCATCACCGAGCCGCTGCTGGCCTGCCCTAACGACCCGGACAACATCAAGCCGCTGTCAGCCGTGGCCGGTGACCCGGTGCATGAAGTCTTTATCGGCTCGTGCATGACCAACATCGGCCACTACCGCGCGGCGGGCAAGATTCTGGAAGACGGCGGCGAAGTGCCGGTGCGGCTGTGGGTGGTGCCACCCACGCGCATGGACGCCCACCAACTCACCGAAGAAGGCTACTACGCCACCTTTGGCCGTGCCGGTGCGCGCACTGAAGTACCGGGCTGCTCGCTGTGCATGGGCAATCAGGCACGAGTCAAGGACGGCGCAACGGTGATGTCCACCTCCACCCGCAACTTCCCCAACCGCATGGGCAAAGAGGCCAACGTCTACCTGGGCTCGGCGGAACTCTCCGCCGTCACCGCCAAGCTCGGACACATCCCGACCATGGAAGAATACATGACCTACACCCAGCGTATCGCGCCGCTGTCAGACAATATTTACCGCTACCTCAATTTCCATGAGATGGCGGAATATGCGGCGGTGGCGGGGAAAGAGGTGGCGGCTGGGACGTAATCATAGTGTCGGATCCGCTACGCTTGATCCGACCTACTGCGATCATGTCTATCCAGGGAAGCTCTGAATAAGTCCGTCATGGACTTCTCAGAGCACGAAAAGCAAAAACGTGGTTTTTGCTTTTCTCCATGCTTCAAACACTTGCGTGCTTGAAACAGGGCGGTGCATCCCTGCACCGCAGGAACCTCTGACTTAATCAGAGGTTCCCTAGTGTTAACCCAACATCAGTTGGGTGGATTTTCTTCCCGCGACTGCAACAGCGCCGTTACCTCGCGTGCCATGGCGCCACGTCCAAACACCAACTGCCAGCGTCTGCCGCCGACCTGGTGCCACAGCCACGCCGAGCGGATGGCGGCGAGCAGCAGCGCGCGCACCTTGTTGGCGGTTTCCGGGTTGGACAGATAGCCCTCTTCGCCCTGCACGATGATGCGGGGCGCGAGGGTGCTGATGGTATCGCTGTAGATGGCCGCCAGTTGCGCGATGACTTCCGGATGGGTAATCGCCATCGTCTCGCGCTTTTGCTGCGTGGCCTCAATCGCCACGCCGATACCGCTCAGCATTTCCGGCTGCCTGGCCAGTTGCCGCTCCAGATGCATCACGCTGACCACATAGCGTGCGAGCTCGAGATCACGCGGCACCGCACCCTTGTCGAGTTGCTCCTGCAAGGTGCGCAGCCCGAGCCGCAGCGCCTGCGTGCCGCCATACACCGCCGCCGTAGTGTCGGCATTGACGTTGACGATGCTGACCAGACAGGCTTCCAGCGCCTCATTATCGACCATGTTTTTGCGCGCTGCCTGCTGCACCAGACGGCAGGCCTGAAAAATGCCGGCCAACGCCAGCACACGGTCTTTATAGGTAAATATCATGCCACGCCCTCTTTCCAAATAGACTCTATCACGCCACCGCCCAGACAGTCTTCACCCTGATAAAACACCACCGACTGGCCGGGCGTGACCGCGCGTTGCGGCGCGTCAAACCGTACTTCACATGTACCATTTTCTGTGTGCGCAAGCGTACAGGGCTGATCCGCCTGCCGGTAACGGGTCTTGGCCATGCACGAAAGCGGCGTGGGTGGCGCACTGCCCGCCACCCAGCAGAGATCCTGCGCGGTCAGGCCCTGACTGTACAGCAGGGGATGGTCATGACCCTGCGTCACGATCAGCGTGTTGCTGGCCATGTCCTTGCTCACCACGTACCACGCCTCGCCGCTCATGGCCTGCTGCCCGCCGATGCCCAGACCCTGCCGCTGCCCCAGCGTGTAATACATGAGGCCATCGTGTTTGCCGAGCAGATCGCCATCTGCGCTGCGTATCTCACCCGGCTGGGCGGGCAGATAGCGCGAGAGAAAGTTTTTGAAGTTGCGCTCGCCGATAAAGCAGATGCCGGTGCTGTCTTTCTTGGCGGCATTCACAAACCCCTGCTCGGCGGCAATGGCGCGCACCTCGGGCTTGGTCAACTCGCCGAGCGGAAACAGGGTGGCCGCCAACTGCTTCTGGCCCAGGGCATGTAAAAAATAACTCTGGTCCTTGTTGAGGTCGCAGGCCTTCAGTAAATGACTCTGGCCCCCGCGCCGGACGACACGCGCATAGTGGCCGGTGGCGATCATCTCCGCACCGAGTGCCAGCGCATGCTCGAGAAAACTCTTGAACTTGATCTCCTTGTTGCACAGCACATCGGGGTTGGGTGTGCGGCCGACGCGGTATTCCTCCAGAAAATAGCTGAACACGCGCTCCCAGTACTCGCCTGCGAAGTTTGCGGCATGCAGGGGGATGTCGAGCTTGGCGCACACCTCTTTCGCATCCTGAAAATCCTCTGCGGCGCTGCACTGTCCCTCGCTGTCATCGCCCTCCCAGTTTTTCATGAACAAGCCGTGCACTTCATAGCCCTGCTGCAACAACAGCCATGCGGCGACGGAGGAGTCTACGCCGCCTGAGATACCCACCATAACGCGCTTACTCATGGACGCCCTTCTTGTTCAGGGAAATCCTCTTTGTCGAGCCAGCCTTCAAGGCGCTGGATATACGGCGGCTCGCCGTTATCGAGAAACCACGAGTCAACCGCCCAGCGCTGCCCGCTGACCGACTCGCGGATCACGGCCGTCCAGTGCACATCCAGCACCCACTTCGAGCGACGCGCACGTTCCTGCAGCTCGTGCCAGCGCAGCAGTCCGTCTTGCTGCAACAGGCTGAGATAGCTGGTGGTGTTGGTGGATTCATCAATGCAATCCATCTGGCCCGGCAGGCCAGCACCGGCCACGTTGCCGCCCCGATCAGCCGAGGTACCGGCAAGGACACCGGTGAACTCCTCCAGTTGCGCGATGGCGCGCCGGATCATGGCACGCTCTTCTGCCGCCGAGGTGGCGGCCGGGGAAAACAGGGCGCGCGTGGACTGCCATTGCTGGTCACTGAGCCAGACAAACTGCCTACGGCTGCACTCGAAGTTATAGCAGACCTGCAGCCCCTTGAAGGCCGCGGCGTCTGCCTGCGCGCTACACACGGGTATTGCTCCGAGCAGGCAGCCCGTCACCAGCACGTATGGTATGCAGCTCATGACGCCGGCGGCTCCCAGCCGTCCTGCCACACCCGTAACGGCAATATAAACGGCGGTTCCCCATTATCGAGAAACCAGGAATCCACCGCGAACCGTTCTCCGCTCTCGTTGTCACGTATCACCGCCGTGGTATGCGGCCAGCCGAAGATGAAAAACCCACGCGTCACACGGTCTTGTACGCTGTGGCGAGTGACCAGACCCTCCTGCACCAGCATCGTGAGATAGCTGGTGGTATTGGTGGACTCATCAATACAATCCATCTGCCCATCTGTGCCTACGCCCTGAAAATTGCGCCCCTTGTCATTCAATGTGCCTGCCAATGGGCCGACCAGGGTCTCCATAAACGCAATTCCGTGCGCGATATCCCTGCGCTCATCCTCGGCAGTTTCAGCCGGCGATGAAAATCGATCGCGCACCTGCTGCCACTGCACAGGCGTCAGGGACACCTGCGTCACCTCGCGGCAGGTATGCCCGGAGCAGACTGAAAACCGTTCCGGCGCAGGGTCCGTAATGATATCCCCTCGCACGAAGGTATCTGCATAAACAGACCCTATCCCCCACACGCTGACACCCCATGCCAGTGCGAGAACAAAACTGTTAACACAGCGCATGGTGGGTTATGCCAGCTCAGTAAGCAGGCCGAGTGGATAGGTCTTGCCTGCACGATAATCATCGATACAACGCAGCACCATGGGGCTGCGCAACTGCTCACCGAGCGCGCTCAGCTCATCGCGTGACAACCAGAGGGCACGCAGGATTCCACTGTCCAGGCTGCGCCCGGCCTCATGCTGCAGACAGGTGCCGCTGAAGCACACACGCACGTAGGTTATGCCATTGGCCGGGCTGCGCCAGCGGTAAATCCCCACAATGGCCTGCGGCGCGAAATGCCAGGCCGTCTCCTCCAGTGTCTCCCGCACCACCGCTTGCAGCACCGTCTCGCCGTCGTCCAGGTGGCCCGCAGGCTGGTTATACACCACCCGCCCGTCGGCCTCCTCTTCCACCACGAGGAAGCGCCCCGCACCCTCCACCACCGCAGCCACGGTTATATGCGGTTTGTCGCTCATGGACAAAAAATAGCATAAAACGTAGACTATCGAGCAATGAATATAAGCATCGTCGGGATTGTAGCGATTCTGCTCTACCTCGCGACAGGGTTGCTCCTCGCCCTGCGCCTGTCACACGCGACCACGACCCGGCCCAGCAAACTGGGGCTGATCGCCATGGGCCTGATTGCCACCGGCCTGCACGCCTCGGTGCTGCACTCCGCCATCAGCACCCCAGAAGGCCTCAACCTCGGCTTCTTCAATGCCACCTCGCTGGTCGGCTGGTTTATTGCCCTGCTGCTGCTGCTCACCGCACTCGCCAAGCCGGTGGAAAACCTGGGTATCGGGTTATTGCCGCTGGCAGCGCTCACCCTGCTGTTAAGCGCCATTTTCCCCAGCCGTCACCTGATGCTGACTGACGGTGTATTCACAGGGCTGGATGCCCATATTCTGATCTCGATTCTGGCCTACAGTCTGCTCGGCATCGCCGCCGTACAGGCGCTGCTGCTCGCAATCCAGGACTCCCACCTGCGTGACCGGCATCCCGGTGGTTTCATGCGCGGGCTGCCGCCGCTGCAAACCATGGAGGATATGCTGTTTCAGATCATCTCGATTGGCTTTGCCCTGCTCAGCCTGGCACTGCTGAGTGGCCTGCTGTTTCTGGACAACATCTTCGCCCAGCACCTCGTACACAAGACCCTGCTGTCGCTGCTGGCCTGGGTGGTCTTCGCCACGCTGCTATGGGGTCGCTGGCGCTTTGGCTGGCGTGGGCGCACCGCCATACGCTGGACGCTTTCAGGCTTTTTTGTCCTGATGCTCGCCTACACCGGCACCAAGCTGGTGCTGGAAGTCATGCTGGGACGCTGACCACCGCTCTGCCTGATGTGGCCGTGACAATGAGCTGCACCCACAACGGGTACGGTACACAGGCTATTTCAGCAACCTCTTTTCTCTGCCATACGGCCTACACTCTATGAATGATATCCCACTCAGCATTCTATTTAGCGCACTCACAGTGCTACTCTTCCTCTCGGCGTTTTTCTCCAGCGCAGAAACCGGCCTGCTCACACTCAATCGTTATCGCCTGCGCCATCTGGTGAAAATCAAGCATCGCGGCGCGATGCGCGCCCATGCGCTGCTTCAGCGCACGGACCGGCTGATCGGCCTGATCTTGCTGGGTAACAATCTTGTCAACAACTCCGCTGCAGTGATCGCCGGCCTCATCGGCCTCAAGCTATCTGGCGACGCTGGTGTCGCCATCGCCACCGGCTTGTTTACCGTCGTCATGCTGATCTTTGCCGAGGTCGCCCCCAAAACGCTCGCGGCACAGCACCCGGAACGCATTGCCTTCCCCGCCGCCTATGTGCTCGGCCCTCTGCTCAAAATCGCCTACCCGCTGGTGTGGCTGGTCAGCACACTGGCGAACGGGCTGTTGCGCGTGTTCGGCATCACCGCCACCAAGGGCGAAGAGCAGCATTTGAGTTATGAAGAATTGCGCACCGTCGTCAATGAAGCCGGCGCACTGATTCCGCAACGACACCAGAAAATGCTGCTGGGTATTCTCGATCTGGAAAAGGTGACGGTAGAAGACGTCATGATTCCACGCAACGAGATCACCGGCATCGACCTCGACGATGACTGGAACGATATCGTCACCCAGATTACCAGTTGCCCGCACACCCGGCTGGTGGTGCACCGAGGCGGCATTGAAAATGTAATCGGCCTGCTGCACCTGCGCGACGCCCTGCGCCTGCTGGCGCGCGACGGCCTCGACAAGGGGTCGCTGGTCAGCGTCACCCAGGAACCCTATTTTGTACCCCTGGGCTCGCCCCTCAATACGCAGATGCTGAATTTTCAGCGCCAGAAGGAGCGCGTCGGGCTGGTGGTGAATGAATACGGCGATATTCAGGGCCTGGTAACGCTGGAAGATATCCTTGAGGAGATCGTGGGCGAGTTCACCACCGGGCCTTTAACCGGTATCAAGGAGGTGCGACCCCAGGGCGATGGCAGCTATCTGGTGGACGGCAGCGTCACTATCCGCGACCTCAACCGCCTGCTGCACTGGCAGCTCCCTACCGACGGCCCTAAAACACTGAACGGGCTGATTCTTGATTATCTGGAAGCCATCCCGGAGCCCGGCACCAGCCTGCGTATCGGTAACTACCTGATTGAAATCATCCAGATCACGGCCAATGCGGTGAAGACACTGACCATCAGTGTTCTCGCGGAACCCGAAAACAGAGAGGGGCAACCCAACACCACTGAAAACTAGGCAAGACGGGCACAGCCCGTCTTGCCTAATCCGCCTTATTTTTTCTTTTTAGCCGCGGGCTTTTTGGTTACCTTGGCCTTTGCTTTTGCTTTAGGTGCTGCTTTCTTTGCTGCTGGCATACATACCTCCTTGCTGGATTGAAGTTAAACAACTACTACGGGTACAACACTTAATCCCAACTCAGCGCACCACCGGTCTGGTATTCGGTGACACGCGTCTCGAAGAAATTCTTCTCCTTGTTGAGGTCCAGTACCTCGCTCATCCAGGGGAAGGGGTTGGTAGCGCCGGGGTACTGTTCAGGCAGCCCTATCTGGACGCAGCGCCGGTTGGCGATGAATTTCAGATAGTCATTGAACATGGCGGCATTCAGGCCCAGCACGCCACGCGGCATGGTATCCACCGCATAGCGGTATTCCAGATCCACACCGGCACGGATCAGCGCCGCAATCTCGTTGCGGAATTCCGGCGTCCACAGCTGAGGATTTTCCAGCTTGATCTGGTTGATGACGTCGATGCCGAAATTCATGTGCATGGACTCGTCACGCAGGATGTACTGGAACTGCTCGGACGCACCCACCATTTTGTTGCGGCGACCGAAAGACAGCATCTGTACGAAACCGACGTAGAAGAAGATGCCTTCGGTAATGACGTAAAAACCAATCAGGTTGCGCAGCAGGCGCTGATCTGCCTCCAGTGTGCCGGTCTTGAAGTTGACGTCACACAACTCCTGCGTAAACGGCAGCGTGAATGCGGCCTTGTCATGCACGCTCGGTATCTCGCGGTACATGTTGAACACCTCGGCCTCGTCCATCCCCAGGCTCTGGATGACGTACTGGTAGGCATGGGTGTGCAGCGCCTCTTCGAAGGCCTGCCGCAGCAGATACTGGCGGCACTCGGGGTTCGTGATGTGGCGGTATACCGCCAGCACCAGATTGTTTGCCACCAGTGAATCCGCCGTGGAGAAGTAGCCGAGGCTGCGCTTGATGATGGTGCGCTCATCGGGTGTGAGCCCGTGCGGGTCCTTCCACAGCGCGATGTCGGCGGACATGTTGATCTCCTGCGGCATCCAGTGGTTGCTGCACGCTGCAAGATACTTGTCCCACGCCCAGGTGTACTTGAACGGCACCAGCTGGTTGAGGTCGGCGTGACAGTTGATGATCTTCTTGTCATCCACGCGAATCCGAGACGCCCCCATCTCCAGATTCTCCACACCTACTGCACCCGCATGCGCGGCCACCGGCGGCGAGTCCAGCACTACAGCATCCGCAACAGCAACAGCACCCTTGTGCACGGCAAGGTTTGCGCCGGAAACTGGTTCATCCCATCTCAACATAACTTTTCTCCTGAAAATACAGTTGCGAGTAGCGAGTGGCGAGTAGCGAGGGAAAGCCTTGATACTCGCTACTGTTGTCACTGACAAGCTTCACACTCCGGGTTGTCTATCGCGCAGGCCCCCACCAGCGCCGTCATGCCCACGGCGTTGAGCACACCCTCCTTGACGGTGGACTTCTCCACGTGCGTCGCGCCCATGGTGCGCAGGTAATAGGTGGTCTTGAGGCCGGATGTCCAGGCCAGCCGGTAGGTCTCATCCAGCTTCTTGCCGGAGGGTTCGGCGAGATACAGGTTGAGCGACTGTGCCTGATCAATCCATTTCTGACGCCGACTGCCGGCCTCGATCAGCCATTTCGGCTCGACCTCAAAGGCGGTCGCATACAAGGCCTTGAGGTCGGCGGGGATGCGTGCGATAGGCTGCACACTACCGTCGAAATACTTGAGGTCGTTCGCCATTACTTCATCCCACAGGTCACGCTCCTTGAGGTCGCGCACCAGGTAGGGATTGACCACGGTGAACTCGCCCGAGAGGTTCGACTTCACAAACAGGTTCTGGTAAGTAGGCTCGATCGACTGGCCCACGCCGCAGATGTTGGAAATGGTGGCGGTAGGCGCAATCGCCATGCAGTTGGAGTTGCGCATGCCGGTCGTTTTCACCTGCTCGCGCAGGCCGTTCCAGTCGAACTTGAGCGCGGCGCTGGGCTGCGTATCCATGGTCAAATGGCCGCCACGCTGCTCGGCCAGCAGGCGGATACTGTCGAGGGGCAGGATACCCTGGCTCCACAGCGAACCCTGGAAGCTGGGATAGGTGCCGCGCTCGGCAGCAAGCTCGGTGGACGCCAGGATGGCGTAATAGCTCACCGCCTCCATGGAATTATCGGCAAACGTCACGGCGGACTCTGAGGTATAGGGCAGGCGCAGTTTGTGCAGCGCGTCCTGAAAGCCCATGATGCCAAGACCCACCGGGCGGTGTTGCAGGTTGGAATGACGCGCCTGCGGTACGCTGTAGTAGTTGATGTCGATCACGTTATCCAGCATGCGCATTGCCGTGCGCACCGTACGCGCCAGTTTTTCCAGGTCGAGTCCGCGCTCACCGACATGCTGTGGCAGGTTGACGGAGCCCAGGTTACACACCGCGATTTCGTCCTTCGAGGTGTTGAGCGTGATCTCGGTGCAGAGGTTGGAACTGTGCACCACGCCCACATGCTGCTGCGGGCTGCGCAGGTTGCAGGCATCCTTGAACGTGACCCACGGATGGCCGGTCTCAAACACCATGCTGAGCATCTTGCGCCACAGCGTCAGCGCCGGCAGGCACTTGAACACCTTCATTTCGCCACGTGCGGCCTTTTCCTCGTAGCGCACGTAGGCGGCTTCGAAGGCCTTGCCGCACAGGTCGTGCAGGTCGGGCGTCTCGTTGGGCGAGAACAGTGTCCACTCGGCGTTGTCATGCACGCGCTGCATGAACAGATCCGGCACCCAGTTGGCGGTATTCATGTCGTGGGTGCGGCGGCGCTCGTCGCCGGTGTTTTTGCGCAGCTCCAGGAATTCCTCGATGTCGAGGTGCCAGGTTTCAAGATAGGCGCAGACCGCGCCCTTGCGCTTGCCGCCCTGGTTCACCGCCACGGCGGTGTCGTTGGCCACCTTGAGGAACGGCACCACGCCCTGCGACTTGCCGTTGGTGCCCTTGATGTGGGCGCCCATGGCGCGCACCGGCGTCCAGTCGTTGCCGAGGCCGCCGGCGTATTTCGACAACAGCGCGTTGTCCTTGATGGCGCTGTAGATGCCGTCAAGATCGTCCGCCACCGTGGTGAGGTAGCAGCTGGAAAGCTGCGAGCGCAGCGTGCCGGAATTGAACAACGTCGGCGTGGAACTCATGAAGTCGAACGAGGACAGCAGATTGTAAAATTCAATGGCGCGTGCCTCGCGGTCACTCTCCTTCAGGCTGAGCCCCATGGCCACACGCATGAAAAACGCCTGTGGCAATTCGAAGCGGGTACCGTTGGAGTGCAGGAAGTAACGGTCGTAGAGGGTTTGCAGGCCGAGATAGGTAAACTGCATGTCACGCTCGGGTTTCAGCGCCGCGCCGAGACGCGCGAGATCGAATTCCAGCAGGCGCGGGTCGAGCAGTTCGAGTTTGACGCCGCGCTGCACATAGTGCGCGAGATAGTCCGGGTAATGCTGCTGCATCTCGCCCTGGGTGGCAGTGACCAGGCCTTCGCCCAGAAAGCGCAACGCCTCGCGGCGCAACTCGTCCAGCAACAGACGCGCGGCGGCATAACTGTAGTTCGGCTCACGCTCAATGAGTGCGCGCGCGCTCATCGCCAGCGCGCGGCCGACGTCGGCCTCGGCCACACCGTCGAACAGGTTGCGCAGCGTGTCCTCGACGATGGCCTGTACCGACACCTCGGCCAGACCTTCGCAGGCCTCCTCCGTCAGGCGCTGCAGACGCTGCATATCGAGCGGCTGGCGGCTGCCATCGGGCAGGGTGATATGCAACGGCGCGGATGGCACCTCGGCCTGGGCGGCGGCCCCGGCCAGCTTCTCTTCGGCGCGCTCCCGGGCACGCTCCTCGCGGTACAGCACATAGGCGCGCGCCACCTTGTGGTGGCCCTCGCGCATGAGCGCGAGCTCGACCTGATCCTGAATCTCCTCGATATGCAGCACACCGCTGCCCACATGGCGGCGGGTAATAGAGGTCGCCACCTGTGCGGCCAAACCACGCACGATCTGGTGGATACGCGCCGAGGCGGCGCTGTTACCGCCTTCCACCGCGATAAAGGCCTTGGTCAGGGCGACTTCGATCTTGACCGGGTCAAAGCTCGTAGCCTTGCCGTTGCGACGGATCACACGGAACTGGCCGGGGGCTGTCCCCGCCACATCGGTGCCGCCAGTCTCAGGGGGGCTCATATGTGCAGGTTCGGTACGGACTGCAGTGGATGGGGTAGTCTCTTTATGCTGCATATTGTTTCCCCTTGGTAAAGCGGGCACTGTCGTGACAATGCCACATAAGTCTTTGAATATATTGGATAGTTCATCCAATCACCGCGAACAGCAACCATCGGACCTGATGGCCTTTTTGCAGGATACGCACTTGGCGCAAACCACTACAAGATGGGCGTCACAGGATGTGATGACACTACATCTTGTAGTCGATGGCTGTCAAGGAGATTTGAGGGGAAATATGGCAGCGGCTATTACCGCCGCCCAAAGCCACGCCAGGCTGGCTGAAGTGGCCCCGAACGCTGCGGGCTCAGCGCTTCTTAAACACCAGCTGCCCGTTCTTCACGTCTACGGCGATGGTGTCACCTGGGGCAAAGTGACCGGCGAGAATCTCCTGTGCCAGCGGGTTCTCGATGCTGTGCTGGATGGCGCGCTTCAGCGGCCGCGCACCGTACACCGGGTCGAAGCCCGCCGCCCCAATCTGGTCGAGGGCGGCCTCGCTGAGTTGCAGCCCCATGTCGCGCTCGCGCAGGCGCTGACGCAAGGTCTCAATCTGGATATTGGCAATGGCATGGATCTGTGCCCGCGCCAGCGGATGGAATACCACCACGTCATCAATACGGTTGATGAACTCCGGCCGGAAATGGTTGGCCACGATCTCCATCACCCCGCGCTTCATGGCCGCATAATTCTCCTCACCCGCCGTCTCCTGAATGAATTGCGAGCCGAGATTGGACGTCAGCACCAGCACTGCGTTGCGAAAATCCACGGTCCGCCCCTGGCCGTCGGTGAGGCGCCCGTCATCCAGCACCTGCAGCAACACGTTGAACACGTCATGGTGTGCCTTCTCGATCTCATCGAACAGGATCACGGAATAGGGTTTGCGCCGCACTGCCTCGGTGAGATAGCCGCCCTCTTCATAGCCGACATAGCCGGGCGGCGCGCCGATCAGGCGTGCAACAGAGTGCTTTTCCATGAACTCGGACATGTCGATGCGTATCATGGCGTCATCGGTATCGAACAAAAATCCGGCCAGCGCCTTGGACAGCTCGGTCTTGCCCACCCCCGTCGGGCCGAGAAACAGGAACGAACCGTTGGGCCGGTTGGGGTCGGACAAGCCGGCACGTGACCGGCGGATGGCATCGCTCACCGCCTTTACCGCCTCATCCTGCCCCACCACGCGCCCGTGCAGAGCCTCTTCCATGCGCAGCAGTTTTTCGCGTTCACCCTCGAGCATCTTGGAGACCGGAATGCCGGTCCACTTGGACACCACCTCGGCAATCTCTTCCTCTGTAACGGCATTGCGCAGCAGCTTTTTCTCCTGCATCTCGGCCTGGGTCGCCATGTCGAGCTGCTTCTGCAGCTCCGGGATACGCCCATATTGCAGTTCGGACATACGCGCGAGGTCACCCGCACGACGCGCGGTTTCCATTTCGATGCGCGCGCGCTCGAGCGCTTCTTTTATGTGCTGGGTACCCTGCAAGGCCGCCTTTTCCGCCTTCCAGATTTCATCGAACTCGGAATACTCATGCTCCAGCTTGGTGATTTCGCCCTGGAGATTCTCCAAGCGCTTACGCGAGGCCTCATCGGCCTCCTTTTTCAGCGCCTCACGCTCAATCTTGAACTGAATCAGGCGCCGCTCGAGCTTGTCCATCACCTCCGGTTTGGAGTCGATTTCCATGCGGATGCGCGAGGCCGCCTCGTCCACCAGGTCGATAGCCTTGTCCGGCAACTGGCGATCCGAGATATAGCGGTGCGAGAGCATGGCGGCGGCGACAATCGCGGGGTCGGTGATGTCCACGTTGTGATGCAATTCATATTTTCCTTTCAGGCCGCGCAGAATGGCGATGGTGTCCTCCACCGTCGGCTCGTCCACCAGCACCTTTTGAAAGCGCCGCTCGAGCGCGGCGTCCTTTTCAATGTATTTGCGGTATTCGTCCAGCGTGGTGGCACCCACGCAGTGCAGCTCGCCCCGTGCCAGCGCGGGTTTCAGCATGTTGCCGGCGTCCATCGCGCCCTCGGCCTTGCCGGCGCCGACCACCGTGTGCAGTTCGTCGATGAACAGGATGATCTGCCCTTCCTGCTTGGCGAGATCATTCAACACCGCCTTCAGCCGCTCCTCAAATTCGCCGCGGAATTTCGCCCCCGCGATCAATGAGCCCATGTCCAGCGACAACAGGCGCTTGCCCTTGAGCCCTTCCGGCACCTCGCCATTGACGATGCGCTGCGCCAAGCCCTCGACGATGGCAGTCTTGCCGACGCCGGGCTCGCCGATCAGCACCGGATTGTTTTTGGTGCGGCGTTGCAGCACCTGGATGGTGCGGCGGATTTCGTCGTCGCGCCCGATCACCGGGTCCAGCTTGCCCTGCTCGGCACGCTCGGTGAGGTCGATGGTGTATTTCTCCAGCGCCTGCCGCTGCTCTTCGGCGTTGGGGTCGTCGATTTTCTTGCCGCCGCGCATTTTTTCGATAGCCTGCTCGATACTGCCCCTGGCCGCGCCGCTCTTGCGCAACAGCTCGCCCAGGATGCCTTTGTCTTCCAGCAGCGCGAGCACAAACAGCTCGCTCGAAATAAAGTGATCCTTGCGCTGCTGCGCGAGCTTGTCGGTCACATTCAGCAGCCGCGTCAGATCGTTCGACACGTGCACCTCACCCGCCGCGCCTTCAACGCTGGGCAGCCGATCCAGTATCTCGCCCAGCTGCGAACGCAGGCGGTTGACGTTGACATCCGCCTGGGTCAGCAGGTGGCGCACGCTGCCGCCTTCCTGATCGAGCAGCGCCGTCAGCAGATGTGCAGGCTCAATGAACTGATGGTCGCGGCCCACGGCGAGGCTTTGCGCCTCGGCGAGCGCGGCCTGAAACTTGGTGGTGAGTTTGTCCATGCGCATGGCTGATTTCCGTTAAGGGTAGCGTTATAGATAGGGGCGCCTGCTGCCGTTTTAAAGTGGCCCCGTCAAAGTTTTGCGCCGCGCGCAAGCCGCGGCAGATCCCCTGCCACACCCGCTGCGTGGCGCATGATCAGGTTTTTCAGCGGGCCCAGCGCATCGGCCAGTGTCAACCCTGCGCTGCGGGCCCAGCGCACCGGTGTGCGCGTGCTGCCGAACAACCGGTGCAGGCCCTCCAGTGCAGCGCCGGTGGCCAGCACATCACCCTTGCGCCAGCGTTCATAACGCCGCAGCACACTCAAAGCGCCGATGTCCTTGTGCCGCACATGCGCGTCGGCAATCACCTCGGCCAGCACCGCAACATCCATGATACCCAGGTTAACACCCTGGCCCGCCAGCGGATGCACCGTGTGCGCAGCATCGCCAATCAGGGCCAGACGCGCCTGTGCGGTGCGCTCGGCCCACAGCAGCCGCAGCGGAAAGCATGCGCGCGGCCCGGCCTGCACGATAGCGCCGAGGCGCGACTCGAACGCGGCCTCCAGTTCACGGCCAAATGCAGCCTCATCCAGCACGCGCAAACGCTCGGCCCCGGCCGTAGGCAGCGACCACACCACGGCACTGTACCCGTCAGTGAGCGGCAAAAAGGCCAGCGGGCCGCCGGGCAGAAACCGTTGCCAGGCAGTGTCCTGGTGCGACTGCCCGGTCTTGACGTTGACCACCAGCGCGCTCTGCGCATAGGCCCAGCCATGCGTGTTGATGCCGGCAAGCTGCCGGATGCCGGAATCCGGGCCGTCAGCACCCACCACCAGACGCGCGTGCAATGTGCTCCCTGCCGCTGTCTTTAACTGGGCCCGGTCTGCGCCGAACTCGACGCCGCTGACGCTTTCCGGACAGCGCCATTCGATATTCGCATACTGCGCCACACGCTCAAGCAGTGCGCGCTGCAACACGCGGTTTTCCACGATGCATCCGAGCTGGTCGGTATCGATATCGGCGCTGTCAAAATGAATTGATCCGCCGGCAGCGTCCCACACCCGCATGGCATAAAACGGCTGTGCCTGTGCCGCGATGGCCGGCCACACGCCCAGCGCATTCAATACCCGCATTGAGCCAACAGTGATTGCGCTCACCCGCAGGTCGCGGCTGTGTGCGGGCCACGCACGCGCGGGCTGTCTCGCCTCGACCAGTGCGATGCGCAAACCGGTGCCGCCCAGGGCGCAGGCCAGGGCGGCGCCGACGATGCCGGCGCCGCCAATAACCACATCGTAGCTGCGCGCACTCATGGTGCGGGTATGACCCCTGCCGCGATACCCAACACTTTATCCAGTGCGCCGCGATTCTGTTGCACCAGCTGCCTGCCCTTCTCGCCCGTCGCATGACGCAGATTGGCATCCGTGAGATATGACAGCACGGTTGTGGCAAGCTGTTCCACGTTCCTCACCTGTTCGGCCGCACCTGCCTCGCGCAGCAGACGGCTCGCCTCCTCAAAATTGAACACATGTGGCCCAAAGATGACCGGCAGCCCGAGTGCGGCGGGTTCGATCATGTTGTGGCCGCCCGCAGGCACCAGACTGCCACCGACGAAGGCGACATCCGCCGCCGCATACAGCAACGCCAGTTCGCCCATGCTGTCGCCAATAAACACCTCCGTACTCGCGTCGCATGAGCGCGGTTCGCTGCGCAGCACGGTGTTGAATCCGTGCCTGCGGCACAGCGCCGCCACCCTGGCAAAGCGCTCGGGGTGACGCGGCACCAGCACCAGCAAACTCTGCGGCAGGCTACGCCGCACACTGGCATAGGCCTCCAGAATCATTGTCTCTTCGCCCTCGCGCGTGCTCGCCGCAATCCACACCGCGCGTTCTGCGCCCAGGCTGCGGCGCAGAACGGCGGCCTCTTCGTGCAGACTGGCTGGCATATTGATATCAAACTTGATGCTGCCGGTGACCCGCACGCGGGCGGCCTCCGCCCCCAAGGCGATGATGCGCGCGGCGTCCTTCTGCGTTTGCGCGGCAATTGCGCTGACGCACCCCAGCATTTCGGCCGTCAGACTGCGAACACGCCGGTAACCCGCAGCAGAGCGCGCCGACAGGCGCACGTTGACCAGCAGCAGCGGAATCGCACGCTCATGACAGCCGTGAAAAATATTCGGCCACAGTTCGGTCTCCATGATGATGGCGATGCTCGGGCGTACGCGCACCAGAAACCGCCGCACTGCGCCCGGCAGGTCGTAGGGCACGTAACAGTGCGTCACACCCTGCCCGAAGCTTGCTCGCACCTGCTCCGCGCCGGTGGGCGTCATGGTCGTCAACACGACGCGGTGTTGCGGATAGCGCGCCATGAGTGCGCGCACCAGCGGCGCTGCCGCCTGCACCTCACCGACCGAGACCGCATGCAGCCAGATGACGGGGTTAGCGGTCGGCGCCAGCGGGACAAAACCGAAGCGCTCCGGCCAGCGCCGCCAGTAGGCCGGGGCGCGCAGCCCGCGCCAGACCAGGCGCAACAGCACCAAAGGAAGCAAAAGGTATAACAGCAGGGTGTACGTATGTCTCATAGAAGCAGATACAAGTGGCAAGTTACAAGATACAAGAAAAGGCCAGCACACCCGCAACTCTTTCGTCGCTTACTTGTACCTTGCACCTTGTCCTTGTACCTGTTTTTTAGCGCAACGCACTCACATCGGCCTCAGCGAAACTCTGATAGTACCCGCGCACGAGACGGGCACCGGCGCCTCGGACGAAATGCGCATAGCCTTTCCCTGCCGGTAACGGTACAACAGGGCATCGTCGGCCCCCAACAGGCGTGTCCGGCCAAAGGAATGGCTATGCATTATCATGCGCCCCATAATACCACAGGGCCCCGCAACGGCAGGGAGTCAGGGCTGCCTGGATTTGGATTGTGCTGGGGACGCTGCGCGCGTTAAAATCCATCCCGTGGAAGTTCAGCGCACTGCCCAACCCTCTCTCCTCTGCATACGCTTCCTCGCCCCGCGTTTCTGGCCTACGTGGCTGCTGCTGGGAATAATGTGGCTCATCGCGCAGCTGCCCTATCGCGCGCAGCTTGCGACCGGGAACATGCTCGGCCGCATGATGTATTACGCCTCGCCGCCGCGCAGGCATATTGCCGCGGTCAACCTGCGCTTGTGCTTTCCGGAACTCAGTGAACCCGAACGCGCAACCTTGCTGCGCCGCCATTTTGCTTCGCTCGGCATGAGCGCCGTGGAAACGGCCATGAGCTGGTGGACGCCGGACAAAAAGTTGCGCCGGCTGGCGCACATCGAGGGCCTGGAGCATCTGGAGCAGGCCGGGAAAATGGGCAGGGGCGTGATTCTGCTCTCCGGCCATTTCACCACGCTGGAGATCGGCGCCCGCTTGCTGGTCATGCAGGTGCTGTTCCACGCCATGTACCGCGAACACAAAAATCCGTTGTTCGAGGCCGTGATGCGGCGCGCGCGCGAACGGCACTGTGAATATGCCATCCCGCGCGGCGACGTGCGCGCCCTGCTCAACAGTTTAAAAATGGGGCTGCCGGTATGGTATGCGCCGGACCAGAATTACAGCAGCAAGAACACGGTGTTCGTGCCGTTCTTCGGCGTGCCCGCCTCGACCACCACTGCCACCTCACGGCTGGCGCGCATGAGCGGAGCAGCGGTGGTGCCGTTCTTCCAGCACCGCCTGCCCGGCACGCAGGGTTATGCGCTCACGCTGCTGCCGGCATTGGCCGGGTTCCCCAGCGAAGACGTCGAGGCCGATACCCTGCGCATCAACCAGCTCATCGAGGCACAGATACGCAAGGCGCCGGAGCAGTACCTGTGGGTGCACCGGCGATTCAAAACGCGCCCAGAGGGGGTGCGTGATGTGTACACCACCTGAGCGGACAAGCAATCGGTGTCAAGCGTGGGCAATGACACATCCCCATATACGCGTGTTTTTGTCTGCCCGCGCGGTTACACCATACCCGCATCCACGCGGGCAGACAAGCCGCCCACCTTACTCGGCTGACCCATTCGGTGAAGGCATTGTGAAGTATAATGCAAAGATCTGCCCTTACTGATGCTCAGTCCTTGATATGACCATCCACCCCGTTATCCTATCTGGCGGTGCAGGCAGCCGATTGTGGCCCTTGTCGCGCGAGCATTATCCCAAACAACTGCTTTGCCTGGTGGGGGAAGGCACCCTGCTACAACAAACCATCACACGACTTGATGGGCTACCCAATATCGCCCCCCCCTTACTCGTCTGCAACGAAGAGCATCGTTTTCTCGTGGCGGAGCAAGTGCGACAACTGGGCAAAGAGCCCCTGGATATTATTCTTGAACCGGTGGGGCACAACACCGCGCCCGCGCTGACCTTGGCGGCTCTTGCATTAACCATGCATGATGCCGATGCCTTGATGCTGGTCATGCCCGCAGACCATGTCATACGACACACAGAGGCATTTCAGCACGCCGTGACGGATGCCGCGGGGCTTGCCAAAAACGGACACTTGGTCACCTTTGGCGTGGCCCCAGCCGCTCCCGAAACCGGCTACGGTTATATTAAAAAAGGGGAAGGTACTGATGTCGCGGCGTTTGTTGAGAAGCCGGATGTGGAAACCGCACAAACCTATCTGGCATCCGGCGACTATCTGTGGAACAGTGGCATGTTTCTGATGCGTGCCTCGCTCTGGCTGGATGAGTTGGCGCGCTACCGGCCCGATATGTTAAACGCATGCCGCAGCGCTTTTGAGCAGGGAGTCAAGGACGGAGATTTTTACCGCATCAACAAACAGGCTTTTGTCTCCTGCCCCAGTGATTCGATTGATTACGCAGTGATGGAAAAGACCGAATGCGCCGCTGTTGTGCCACTGAATGCGGGTTGGTCGGACATTGGCGCATGGTCAGCGTTGTGGGACGTTTCCGAACAAGATGCCGAGGGGAATGTCACGCAAGGCGATGTTTATATGCACGCCACGCAGAACGCGCTGCTTATCGCACAGCATCGGTTTCTGGCCGCCGTGGGCCTGGAAGATATCATCGTCATCGAAACATCCGATGCCGTTCTCGTGGCGCATAAAGATCACGCCCAGAACGTGCGTGAAATCGTCAACCGCCTGAAAGCAGAGGAACGCAGCGAATATCAACAGCATCGCCGCGTGCACCGCCCTTGGGGATGTTTTGAGGCTATTGACCGTGGAGAGCGGTTTCAAGTCAAGCGGCTCGCCATCAATCCCGGCGCGGCGATCTCGCTGCAAATGCACCAGCATCGTGCCGAGCATTGGGTGGTGGTGAAAGGCACTGCGAAGGTTACTTGCGGCGACGAAGAGTATACCTTGACTGAAAATCAATCCACGTACATCCCTATCGGCGAAAAGCATCGGCTTGAGAATCCAGGTTCTATCCCGCTTGAGATCATCGAGATTCAATCCGGCACCTATCTTGGAGAGGATGACATCATGCGTTTTGAAGATAACTACAACCGGCACCATCAATAATGACCAGAAAAGCATTGATCACAGGCATCACCGGCCAGGATGGCGCCTATCTTGCCGAGTTCTTGCTGGGCAAGGGCTACGAGGTGCATGGCATCAAGCGCAGAACCTCTTTGTTTAATACCGACCGCATAGACCATCTCTATCAGGACCCGCACGTCAAAGACCGCCGCTTGGCCCTGCATTATGGCGACATGACCGACTCCAGTAGCTTGATACGCATCGTGCAGCAGGTACAGCCCGATGAAATATACAATCTCGCCGCACAGAGCCATGTGGCGGTTTCTTTTGAGGAGCCTGAATATACGGCCGACTCCGACGCGCTCGGCGCACTGCGTCTGCTCGAGGCCATACGCATTCTTGGGCTGGAAAAGAAAACCCGTTATTACCAGGCCTCAACTTCGGAATTATTCGGCAAGGTTCAGGAAATTCCACAGCGCGAAACCACGCCCTTCTATCCGCGTTCGCCTTACGCAGCCGCCAAGCTGTATGCCTACTGGATCACGGTGAACTACCGCGAGGCCTACAGCATGTACGCCTGCAACGGCATTTTGTTCAACCACGAATCACCCACCCGTGGCGAAACATTTGTCACACGCAAGATCACGCGCGCCTTGGCAAGGATCACGCTTGGTCTGCAAGATTGTCTCTATCTCGGCAACCTCGACGCCAAACGCGACTGGGGCCATGCCCGGGACTATGTTGAAGCCATGTGGCTCATGCTGCAGCAGGAACAACCCGAGGATTTCGTCATCGCCACCGGCGTGCAATACAGCGTGCGCGACTTCGTCAACGCCGCCGCTGAAGAACTCGGCATACACATCCGCTGGGAGGGATCTGGCGTGGACGAGATCGGTTACCTTACCCCCTCTCCCCTGCGGGGAGAGGGGGTTAAATCCATCGTCCGTGTCGATCCGCGCTACTTCCGCCCCGCCGAAGTAGAAACCCTGCTCGGCGACCCGACCAAGGCCAAGGAGAAGCTGGGCTGGTCGCCCAAGATCACCTTCGATCAACTGGTGACAGAAATGGTTCGCGAAGACCTGAAAAGCGCCGAGCGCGACGAACTTGTCAAGAAGCATGGCTACGCCGCTTACGACTGCCATGAATAAAGACGCAAAGATTTACGTCGCCGGCCACCGTGGCATGGTCGGCAGTGCGATCGAGCGGCGCCTGCGCGCGGCCGGCTACGACAACCTGACCACCCGCACCCGCGACAAACTCGACCTCCTCGACCAGCACGCAGTCCACGCGTTTTTGCAGGCCGAGCAGCCAGACTACATTTTCATCGCCGCCGCCCGCGTCGGCGGCATCCACGCCAACAACACCTATCGCGCCGAGTTCATCTACCAGAACATGGTGATTGAGACCAACCTGATCCATGGCGCACATCTTGCCGACGTCCAGCATCTGATGTTCCTCGGCAGCAGCTGCGTCTACCCGCGCGACTGCCCGCAGCCGATGCGTGAGGAATACCTGCTCACCGGCCCGCTCGAGTACACCAACGAGCCCTACGCGCTTGCCAAGATCACCGGCATCAAACTATGCGAGGCCTACCGGCACCAGTACGGGCGTGATTACATCAGCGTGATGCCGGCCAACCTGTACGGCCCGAACGATAACTACGACCTCGAAACCAGTCATGTGCTACCCGCGCTGATCCGCAAGGCGCACGAAACCAAGCTGCGCGACGACCCAGAGATCGTGGTCTGGGGCAGTGGCACACCCAAACGCGAGTTCCTGTTCGTGGAGGACTTGGCCGATGCCTGCGTGCTCCTGATGGAACACCAGTTCAGGGCGGGGAAGGCCGCGCTGCCCTCACTCATCAACATCGGCTGCGGCGATGACCTCAGCATCCGTGAACTTGCGGAGACCGTCATGCAGGTCATCGGATTGACGAGCGCGATTGTTTTCGATGCAACCAAGCCCGACGGCACCCCGCGCAAGCTGCTCGACACCGGCCGCATCAACCAACTCGGCTGGCGCCCGCGCACCCCGCTTCGGGAAGGCATCCGGCTCAGCTACCAGGACTTCCTGACCACAGGCGCCTCGCGATGACAATATCCAAATGGCCTCCACCCTCTCCAAAATCCACCAGTTCATCGAGGCGCAGATACTCAAGGCGCCCAGTACCTGTGGGTGCATCGCCGCTTCAATACCCAGCTGGCCGGTGAGCGTGACGCGTACACCGCCTGAGTGGGGCAAGCAGCCGGCGCCTCGCGACATCGTATGCGCTTCCCGGCACGCTACGCCAACCCCAAACGCGCATCCGACCGCGCCGGGAGGCTGTTGACAATGTCGGCGCACTGCCAGATCATGTGAAAAATCCCTGTGCGCATCCCTCCTTGTTCCGGTCAGACACGAACGTTGCACATGCGTTGCGCCCAGGCCCACATAACCAATGAACGACATCAGCAGAGAGCCGGTCACGTCACGGGCCATTCGCGTCAAATTCCTAAGCAAGACCGGCGAACGGATCTGGCGCAGGCAACTGCCGGGACATGGCGCCCTATGGGGCAACTGCGAATTCATCTTTGACAAAGATGAGCGGGACTATGACTGGCTGGTAGTCTATGATGATCTTCCGTCAACGAAAGGCGAGCGCTTCTCCGTCCGAGTGGAGCCGCTGTCCTGCGCTCGGGAAAACACCCTCCTTGTCACCACCGAACCTTCTTCCATCAAATCCTACGGCAGCGCCTATACCGCGCAGTTTGGCCATGTGCTGACCAGCCAGGAACCCTGGGCGCTGCCGCACCCCAACCGGATATACTCACAGCCGGCCTTACGCTGGTTTTATGGTGTGGGCCGCGGACATGAGATTTCATATGACCACTTGGCAAGCGCGCAACCGCCATCCAAATCAAAAACCCTCTCTACCGTCTGCTCCAGCAAACGGCAGAAGCACACCTTGCACAACAGACGCTATGAATTCACCCTGGCACTGAAAGCGCTGCTCCCCGAACTGGATATCTACGGCCATGGCGTGCGTGACATGGATGACAAGGCGGAGGCGCTGGATGACTACCGTTACCACATCGCCATTGAGAATTACGTCGGCGCCCACCACTGTACCGAGAAGTTGTCGGATGCGTTTCTGGGATTCACATTGCCGTTTTATTACGGCTGCCCCAATGCGGAACAGTACTTCCCGCCCCGGAGTTTCATCCGTATCGATATCGGCGATATTGAGAAAACCCGCAATATCATTGCGCGCGCCATTGCGGACAATGAATACCAGAAGCGGCTTCCGGACATCGTGGAAGCGCGCCGCAGGGTTCTGGAGGATTACAATATTTTTTCGGTGTTGGCAAATGTTGTGGGCGCGCATCATGCGGCGGCGGGCGCCCGCAAGGAACCTTTTATCCTGATGTCCCGCCGCGCCCTGATAACCAGACATCCGCTCGCAGGGCTGAGGCACCTGTTTGAAAAGGCGCGTGTCAGGCTGCTGCATTCAGCCGGGCGCGGACAATGACACATCCTCCGCAGCCACTTTGCGGCCACACAGGCGTCTGGCCACGTACCCAGCCCGACGAATTTCCCTGGATGACATTCGACAGATAGCTTTATGCTCGGCGCGTCCACAGGCGACCCCGCCATTAAAACCTAACACGGCGACAGCAATCCAAATGAACATCGGAAAATCACTGGAAAAATGGTTTCGTGGAGCGCGATATGCGCCGCGAATATTGATGAGGTACGGGACATTGAATCCCGAGGTCGTCAGCATTCCGCATGCCGCCGGCAGATTCCACATCAACCCCCATGATGAACGCGCCAGAAAGAAATTGATTTTTGACGCGGTCAGAAACAGGTACTCGATCAACCGCAGGTTCTGGAACGACTTCATAGCCGCAGTCCAGCCAGACCTGGCATTGGATATCGGCACAAACTATGGGGAGTGCATTTTCTCCCCCACGTACCCGGACAACACGAGGGCAATCGCCTTTGAGGCCAACCCTGAACTGGTGGGCTACCTGGAAAAAACCCGCCACGATCACCCCTCCATGAATCAGATTGAAGTGATCAACGCGCTGGTAGGCAAGGAACCCTCCGGGCAACTGGGAATTGTCCTGATCCGAGAGCAGGGAACAATGGGCGTCATCCACAAATTCAATGGCAGACCCCTGTGGCTTGCTTGTGGTGTGTGGTGTTCTGCCGGGCTTGCGCCATGAATGTCAACCCTGTCGAGCGCCTGATACTTGCGGGCCTTGAACCTTTTGCCCGCGGCGGGAGCCGGGATTGCTTCGTTCATCCTTACCACCCCGACCGCTGCGTAAAGGTCGCCCGCGTTGAGCGGGCGCCCGAAATACTGCATCGTCAGTCGCCGTGGTGGAGACGCTGGCGCAAGTCGGTTCATGATTTCGATGATAGCTTCCGCGACTACCGCACGCTCAAAACCCTCGAATCAGACAACGACCCCGCCATCTGGCGGCACCTGCCTCGTTGCTTTGGCTGGGTGGAGACTGATCGCGGCCGTGGCCTGGTGATCGAACTGATCCGCGACGCCGAATACCAACGAACTGATGTTAGTCCTGAGTTGCGCCAGCGGTTGCGAACATAAACATAGTGTGGGGCTGGTATAGGAAACAAAATGGGCTGAGGGGTTGTAAGCATAGTCGTAAATTCAATTTTTTTCAGATTTTCGATATTTAACACTACTGACTGCCCCTAGCAACGAGTCGAGAGGTACAGTTAGTTTTCAGTTGAAATTTCGTTGTAGTCCTTCTGGCGTTGCATGACAAATCGGGGTGATACTGGCTTAGACAATAAGGTTTGTGGTGCAGGTGGGCGATAGCCGAGTGAGCTATGCGGTCGTATCGTGTTGTAATGAACACGCCAGTTCTCGATCACGGTCTGTGCCTCCTTCAGGGTATAGAATATCTCACCATTCAATAGATCATCTCTCAGCTTGCCATTAAAGCTCTCGTTACTGGCCGCATTACAGAGAGAGATTATCAGATCCGGATCGCCGCTGTTCAACTGTGGCCAGTTGGATGAAAACAGGCGATTTACTCGCGCCAGTAGTCGTTGATCCAGACCGCTGGCCGGATATGTTTGTAGAGCCTCTTGTACCACTTGGCCGGCCATACTCCCACAACCGCCTCATGCGGATCGGGCTTGCCGGTAAAGACAACAATGCGAGCATTTTCGGGCAGGCGTGGGGTCTGAACGAAGTTCAACGGCCAACGCGGCACAATCGAGTGCTTGAAGCTAATGCACCACTCAGAGGGAAAGAACTCAACCTGCCCCAAAGTGCGGCAGACAAAGGTTTGACTGTTACGGTATAAACGCATCATCTCCATAGGGTCAGGTCGAAACCTCTCCCATACCTTAGTCAGTGCGCCAACGCGGAAACGGAACACGGACATATTCCCAATGCCCTGCCCCGGCTGGGTCCAGTTCTCGGCAACTACAAAGTTTAAGTCAGGTTTATAGTCAAAGAATCCATCAAGTGACCCAGTCACCACCAGATCAAGATCGAGATGGAGGACGTCACCTTTAATATCTTCCAGTCGCTCCTGAAAAATGAACATTCGCCGAAACGGATGACGGCGCAAGGATTCGGGCAGGTCGAACGCGGGCATTGCTTTTATTTCAACCTCCGGACGGATACCATGCCTGTCGTCCGTCAGACAGACGAAACGGAAATCTCCCGAGAGATTCCTGGAAACCATGCCATACAGTTTGTTGACGTAGTCGGCTGGGTATTTGTCGCCCCACTTCAGGCAAATGATCTGTTTCATGTGCTGGAGATGCTACCACGAAGCTGCGATTTCTTCCATGTGCTGGAGTCTAGGCGCTTTTCCTGCACAGAGGTGCCGCACGCGCCACCTTGAGCCGGACACGAGGCATGCACACAGACTGACTCGTGTCGGGCAGACCGCATGGTTTATTGCGTCACCCCGCTGCAGCCAGTTTCCGGTAGACATCCAGGGTCGATTCAAGCATGTGCGCCAGGGTAAACGGGTGCTGTCCGGGAACGCTGGGCGCTTGCGCGTGCCACCCGGCGAGCCGTTGCATCATCGCAGCGTAGTCGCCCACCGGCACGCGCCCCACCGGGAATACCGCGGCAAGCTGCTCGGCGACACCGCCGTGATTGTAGGCCGCGACCGGCACGCCGAGGCTGAGCGCCTCCAGGGACACGCGCCCGAACGCCTCCGGATCGGTGGACAGCGACAACACCACGTCTGATACCGCCATGATCTCCTTGAGATCACTGCGGTGGCCGGTGAAGGTGATGTCGGCCGAAAGCCCGGCCTCCGCAACTTTGGCGCGCAGCTCAGCGGCGTAATGCTGCTTGCGCGGGTGCGCGTCGCCCACCAGCAGCCCGTGCACCGGCAGGCCTCGCTGCTTCAGGCCGGCGATAACACGAATGAAATCCTCCTGCCCCTTCCAGCGCGTCAATCGCCCCGGCAGCGTGATGACGTACTTGCCCTGCAACTGCGGATACTGCGCGCGCCACTGCGCCAGCCACCCGGGCGACGGCTGATAGCCGTGCGGGAACTCCGCCGGATCGACGCCGCGATGAATGACTTTGATGCGCGCCGGATCGGTCAGCGGGTAATTCGTGAGGATGTAATCCCGCACGGTGTTGGACACGGCGATGACGCGCTCGCCGCGTGTCATGATGGCGCTGTAGCGGTTCACCGAATAGAGGCCGTGTACGGTGGTGACGAAGCGCGGGCGGGTTTGCGGGGCCATGCCCTTCCAGGCCAGGTAGCATACCCAGGCCGGCAGGCGCGAGCGCGCATGCAGGATGTCGACCTGGTTTTCGCGCAGGAAGCGGCGTAAGCGAGGAATGAGGCGCAGCGTCCACAGCGATTTCCTGCCAATGTCCCATTGAATGTGCTCGCTGCCGTCACGCTCCAACTCGGCAACCATGCGGCCGCCCGCCGAAATGACCAGCGAGCGGTGGCCGTGCCGCACCAGTTCACGCGCCACCTCCAGCGTGCCGCGCTCGACGCCGCCGCTCTCCAGGGCGGGCAGCACCTGCAGCACGGTCAGCGGCCGGGGAACCATGTTTCCAGTATAAAGCGCGCGCTGCGCGCCGTTTCGTTGAAGGGTTGCGGCGGCGCGCGCAGCGCCTTGCCAGTGCGCCACTCGGCGAAACTTGTCAACAGGCCCTGTCCGATTAAATGCTGTACACCCCGGCTGACGCGGCTGTCGGCGCGCCTGGGCACGGCGAGCACGCCCGTCACGGCGCCAGAACTCAAGGCCTCGTAAATCATGGAGGCGCTGTCCTCCGTGACCCACACTTGCGAGGCGTGCGCGAGCTTTTCCGGCAACCACTCGGCGCCTGTATCTTGCTGGGCAATGACCTCGACATTATCCAAAGTGAGTTCGCGCAGTCCGTCCAGGGTGGCGTCGGGGGTGCGGCGCGAGGTCGCAATGCACCAGTATATCCCGCGCTCGCATTCGGCGATGGCGCGCACCTGCTCCAGCACGGATTCATCCGACCAGCCATAGTGTTGCGAAGGGCCGCCCAGCAGAATCAGACCGCACCGCGTATCCTTCTCGCCCGAAGGACGGATGCGGTTTAGCGCTCCGCGCGTGACCCACACCCGCCCGGAAGGCGCAACCGCGTCATGCTGCGGGATAATGCACAGATCAAAGAGACTGAGCGGCAGACTGGGTTTCATGAGCACCACTGCGCGCCCGCCGCGCGCGCGACGGGCGGCGAGCAGGGTCAGATGCGTGGCGTGCCCCGCGCCCAGCAGCAGATCGGGGTCGGGCAGCCCCTTGGCGGGCAGGAAACGCCCCGCCAGCCCGTACGCCAGGGCACGCAAGGCAGGCAGTGCCGGCAGGGTGTATGTCGCAACGGGGGCGCATTCTTCCAGGGCCTCCGCCAGACCAAGGCTTTGATTGTCATGGCCGCGCTTGCCGTCGCTGATGCGCCATACAACAAGTTTCGCCGTGGCCACCCCCCTAAACTAATCCTTCAGCACGTAATCCGCGCCGCAATACGGACACTTTGCCCTGCCGGTGGCCTCGATGGCCAGATACACGCGCGGGTGCGAGTTCCACAGGCTCATATTGTCCATCGGGCAGTGCAACGGCAAATCGGCGCGCGTCACGTGATAAAGGTTCTGCGCATTGGACTCAGTCTGCTGTGCTTGGCTATTGGGCGGTACGGGCTTGGACACGCTCATCTCCTTGATTCATGCCACCGGCGTCAGCCATTCGGGATGCTCCTTGCGCCGCCCGTGCACCTGGTCAAAATACAGCGCTTGCAGGCGCGTGGTGATGGGGCCACGGGTACCGCTGCCGATCTTGCGCCCATCCAGCTCGCGGATCGGTGTGACTTCCGCCGCCGTGCCGGTGAAAAAGGCTTCATCGGCAATATACACCTCGTCGCGCGTGATGCGCTTTTCGCGCACCTCGATGCCGAGTTCCGCAGCCAGCTTGAAAATGGTATCGCGGGTAATGCCGTCCAGCGCGGAGGTCAAATCGGGTGTGCAGAGCACACCGTCGCGCACGATGAAGATATTCTCGCCGCTGCCTTCGGCCACGTAGCCGTCCACGTCCAGCAGCAACGCCTCGTCCACACCACAGGAAAGCGCCTCGCGCAGCGCCATCATCGAGTTCATGTAATTGCCGTTGGCCTTGGCCTTGCACATGGTGATATTGACATGATGGCGCGTGAACGATGAGGTCTTGACGCGAATGCCCTTCTCCATGCCCTCGGCGCCGAGGTACGAGCCCCACGACCAGGCGGCAACAATGGCATGCACCTTGAGGTTGTCGGCGCGCAGACCCATGCCCTCCGAACCATAAAAACACATGGGCCGGATATAGGCAGACTTGAGACCATTTTCGCCCACTGCCGCGCGGCAGGCGTCGGAAAGCGTTTTTTTGTCATAGGGCATCGGCATGCCCAGAATGTGCGCCGAGCGCAGCAACCGGTCGACGTGCGCCTCCAGCCGGAAGATCGCCGTGCCCTGCACCGCCTCATAGGCGCGGATACCCTCAAACACACCCATACCATAGTGCAGGGTGTGCGTCAGCACGTGCACTTTCGCCTCGCGCCACGGCACCAAGGTGCCGTCAAACCAAATGACGCCGTCGCGGTCGTCCATCGTTGTCATGCGTTCTCCTTCAATAAATAATCAGTCGGATCCGTTACGCTTGATCCGACCTACCACTTTCTTCAAACCATGCGCGCCAGATTTTTATCACGCCTTTGCGATGGCGGGTAAATTCTTTTGCAGCCACCTGTGCGGGCGCCTCTTGCAGCGCCAGGCGATGCACAGCGCCGATGTAGGCGCGCCACGCCTGCGTGAGTGTCTCTGCCTGCGCCGCCGTCACTTTCCCGGCCACTGCCAGGCACGCGAGCAGGTCGGCCATGTGCGTCCGGCGCACCAATTCCGGCACCTCATGCGCATGCAATAGGGCCGCATATTGAACCATAAATTCGATATCGGTGATACCACCGGCATCCTGCTTGAGGTCGAAACGTCCCGCCTCAGTGCTGGCATGCGCACTACGCATGCGCGCACGCATGGCCGTCACCTCGGTACGCAGATCGGCGCGCGCGCGTGCACGGCCCAGAACTTCCTCCCGCACCGCCGAGAAATGAGCCGCAATGGCCCCGCCCTGGGCGGGATGCTGTGCCACCACCCGCGCACGCACCAGGGCCTGATGCTCCCAGGTCCAGGCTTGCTGCCGCTGGTAATCCGCAAATGCCGTCAGGCTCGCCACCAGCAAACCGGATGCGCCGCTGGGCCGCAGGCGCGTATCCACTTCGTACAACACCCCTGCCTGCGTGCGCGTATTGAGCAGATGGATGATGCGCTGTCCGAGGCGCGCGAAAAACACGGCGTTGTCGAGCGGCTGCGGGCCTGTAGTGCGGGCCTCATCGTCGCCGCTGTCATGCAGGAAGACGAGATCAAGGTCTGAGGCATAGCTCAGCTCGCGCCCGCCCAGCTTGCCGTAGGCCACGACCGCAAACCCGGCGTCCTTCAGCAGCCCGTTTTCCCGGTAACGCGGTATGCCATGTTTTGCCCCGAGCTGCCGCCACGCCAGCGCCAGCACTGCCTGCAAAACGGCTTCCGCAATATCGGACAGGTGTGCGCACACGGCCAGTGCGTCCGGCGCGCGCATAATCTGGGTCGCGGCCACACGCAACATCTGCGCCTGGCGGAAGTGTCGCAGCGCATCCATTTGCTGCTCCAGATCATGTGCGGCGGTGGCCTGCAGGCTGCGCTGCAAGTCCTGCGCGAGTGACGCCTGCGCCAGCGGCGCATACAGCGTACGCGGGTCGAGCAGTTCGTCCAGCAGCAGGGGTTGGCGTGCAAGCAGGGCCGCAATCCACGGGCTGGCCGCGCACAGTTGCACCACCTGCGAAAGCGCGAGCGGATGCTCGGTGAGCAGGGCCAGATAGGCCGTGCGGCGTGTTACGGCCTCGACCAGGGTCAGCACGCGCGCCAAGGTGACCGTTGCCTCGACTGCGGCAGGCTGCTGCGTCTGGGCTGCGATGGCACCTAGGGCCAGCGGCAGCAGCCGATCCATACGGCCACGCCCCTGCGCGCTGAGTGCGCGGCAGGCGTAGACGTCGCGCAACGCCGTAATGCGGCGCCAGGCCTCTGCCGCATCCGTAAACCCATGTGCATTTAATATGCGCTCTGCCTCAGCCTCATCCGGCGGCGTGAGCCAGAGGCGCGCCAGCTCGGCATCGGCTGCCTGCTCGGCCGTGGCCTGCGGCGCTGCAAACACCTGCTCAAAATGGCCCTGCACCTGCACCCGGTGCGCCCTTAGCGTCTGCTCGAACGCCACCCAGTCACCATACCCCATGGCAAAGGCAAGCCGGGCGCGCTCGAAATCGCTTTCCGGCAGGCGGTGCGTCTGCTCGTCGGCAACCTCCTGCAGCCGGTTCTCCGTCCGGCGCAGAAATTCATATGAAACCGTCAATTCGCGCACCACCTGCTCCGGTAAATAGCCGTGCCCTGCCAGTTGCTCCAGTACCGCGAGCGTGCCACGGATTTGCAGGTCCGGGTTGCGTCCGCCGCGGATCAACTGAAACACCTGCGCGATGAATTCAATCTCGCGTATGCCGCCCGGCCCCAGCTTGATATTGTCTTCGGCACCTTTACGCGCGGTCTCCTCCCGGATCATGCGCTTCATGTCGCGCAACGACTCGAACACGCCAAAATCAAGATAGCGCCGGTAGACAAACGGGCGCAGCGTATCCAGCAGTTGCGCACCTGCCGTGCGATCACCGCCCACCACGCGCGCCTTGATCCAGGCATAGCGCTCCCATTCACGCCCGTGCACCTGGTAATACTCTTCCAGCGCGGCAAAACTGGCACTGAGCGGCCCGCTGTCGCCGAACGGGCGCAGCCTGACATCGACACGGAACACAAACCCCTGAGCAGTGGCGGAACCGAGTGCACCGATCAGACGCTGGCCAAGGCGGAGAAAATATTCTTCATTACTGATGCGGAGGCGTTTGCCGCGCGTCTCGCCATCAGCGGGATAGGCAAAGATGAGATCGATATCCGAGGAAAAATTCAGCTCCGCACCACCGAGCTTGCCCATCGCCATCACCACCAGCGCCTGCGCAGCACCTGTCGTGTCATGTGGCGTACCGTAGTCCTGCGCCTGCCATGCGTGCAACCGCCGCAACGCGGCATCAATGCAGGCCTCAGCCAGTGCCGAGAGATCATGCAGGGTTTCAGCCAGCGGTGCCCAGCCCGCGATGTCGCGCCAGGCAATGCGTACCATTTCGCGTCGCCGGCAGCGGCGCAGGGCTTGATCCAGCGCTGCTTCGTCGCCCACTGCGGCGAGCACGCCCTCCAGTCTGCTCGCATACTCCTGCACGGAATACTCGCGCAGCAGATCACCGCTCGCCAGCAGCCCGGACAGCAGGTGCGGCTCCTGGATACAGCTTTGCGCAACGAAATCGCTGCATGCCCACACCCGACGCAGTACTGCCAACAGCTCCGGGTGCGTCGGTGGTGTTGTGCCTGCGGCCAGTGCCGCCTCCTGAAACTGTGACCAGCGTTGCAGCGCGGCCTCGCGCAGCACCACCGGAACCTGATCATCAGAAGACGTCCGCATCTGACCATCTTACCGAATCCCGCACAAAAAAAAGCCCCCTCGTACAGAGGGGGCCAGAATCTGCAATCAACAGCAGACGGGGTTTAGTGCATCATGCCGCCAGGATCAACCATATCCTTCGGGTCTGGCGCTGCATTCGGCAGTTCCGCGACCATGGCTTCGGTGGTAATCATCAAACCCGCAACCGATGCCGCATTCTGCAGCGCGGTACGCGTCACCTTGGTCGGATCGAGAATACCCAGGGCGATCATGTCGCCATATTCGCCGTTGGCGGCGTTGTAACCAAAGTTGCCCGTGCCTTCGGCCACCTTGTTCAACACCACAGAGCCTTCGCCACCGGCATTCTGCACGATCTGGCGCAGCGGCTCTTCCATGGCGCGCAGCGCAATGGCGATACCGACGTTCTGGTCTTCATTGTCGCCCTTGAGCTTGCCAATGGACTTGCGCGCGCGCACCAGGGCCACACCGCCGCCCGGCACCACGCCTTCCTCGACCGCAGCGCGGGTAGCATGCAGTGCATCTTCCACGCGCGCCTTCTTTTCCTTCATTTCGATTTCGGAACCGGCACCGACCTTGATCACGGCCACGCCGCCGGCGAGTTTCGCCACGCGTTCCTGCAACTTTTCACGGTCGTAGTCGGTGGTCGCCTCGTCGATCTGCGCACGGATCATCTTCACCCGCGACTGAATGTCGGCAGTCTTGCCTGCGCCATCAATGATGGTGGTGTATTCCTTGGAAACAGTCACGCGCTTGGCGCTACCGAGGTCTTCGATGGTAGCCTTTTCCAGCAACAGGCCCAGATCTTCAGACACCATCTTGGCCGCAGTCAGCACGGAGAGGTCATCCTGCATGGCCTTGCGACGCTCGCCGAAGCCCGGTGCCTTCACCGCACAGCACTTCACCACGCCGCGCAGGTTGTTCACCACCAGGGTCGCCAGCGCCTCACCTTCCACATCCTCGGAGATAATAAGCAGCGGACGGCCGGCCTTGGCCACGCCTTCCAGTATCGGGATCAGCTCGCGGATGTTGGAAATCTTCTTGTCGCAGATCAGGATGTAAGGGTTTTCCAGGTCACAGGCCATGGTCTGCTGATTGTTGACGAAGTACGGGGAAAGATAGCCGCGGTCGAACTGCATGCCTTCCACCACATCCAGCTCCATCTCGAGGCCGGTGCCTTCTTCTACTGTGATGACGCCTTCCTTGCCGACCTTGCGCATCGCCTCGGCGATCTTGTCACCGATCACCTGATCGGAATTGGCCGAAATGGAACCGACCTGGGCAATCGCCTTATCGTCGGTACACGGCTTGGAAAGCTTCTTCAGCTCTTCCACGGCTGCCGTCACGGCCTTGTCGATGCCGCGTTTCAGATCCATCGGGTTCATGCCGGAGGCGACGGCCTTCAGGCCTTCGGCCAGAATCGACTGTGCGAGCACAGTCGCGGTGGTGGTGCCGTCACCGGCGGTGTCGGAGGTACGCGAGGCGACTTCCTTCACCATCTGCGCGCCCATGTTTTCAAACTTGTCCTTGAGCTCGATACCCTTGGCGACAGATACGCCGTCCTTGGTCACTGTGGGGGCCCCATAGGCCGAATCCAGCACCACATTACGGCCACGTGGGCCCAGGGTGACCTTTACGGCATCGGCCAGGATGTTTACACCCTTGGCCATGCGGCTGCGCGCATCGTATCCAAATTTAACGTCTTTTGCTGGCATAGCTAGAATCCTCTGTGTTTTTTAGTTCGGTTGATTGGGGCTGGTCTGACTAGATGACCGCCATAATGTCGTCCTCGCGCATCACCACGAGGTCTTTGCCATCCACTTTCACTTCCGTGCCGGAATACTTGCCAAACAGCACCTTGTCGCCCACCTTGACATCGACCGGGCTGGTGTTGCCATTGTCCAGCACCTTGCCCTTGCCCACTGCCACGACTTCGCCCTTGCTGGGCTTTTCGGCGGCATTGTCGGGAATTACGATACCGCCAGCGGTGGTACGATCTTCCTCCAGCCGGCTGACAACCACACGATCATGCAACGGACGAATCTTCATCTCATCTATCTCCTTGATCTAAAAACAAAATAGTGGATGGCTGCCGGGATCCGGCAGCCATCCGGTAAGTCTGGCGAGATATTATTAGCACTCGCCACAGGTGAGTGCTAATAATAATGGCGTCTCGCCCATAGTTCAAGGGGTAGATGGCAATCGAGGCTCAAAATCCGGCTGATAGAATAGACGGGGGGTGGCAGAGTGGCTATGCTGTCGCCCCTCCCTCACCCCCATCCCTGCTCCCGGAGGGAGGGTGTGGCAGGTGTTGACTGATAAACTGTAACGACGCCATGGATGGCGGAAATATTGAAAATCTAACGCCCTTAGCTCAGTTGGGTGAGGCAGCAAAGCTGCCGAACGCCCGGCCATGGATGGCAGGGCAGGAGCTAACAAAGGAGCCTGAAGTCTCGCCACGGATGGCACATAGATACATCTAAATACGCGCCCTTAGCTCAGTTGGATAGAGCGTTGGGTTCCGATCCCAAAGGTCAGAGGTTCGAATCCTCTAGGGCGCGCCAATTTCAAAATGGCTTTCACTTACGCAGTATAGAAGCCGCGCACCTTATCTGCTTTCTGCGGCCACTTCCAACTGGGCAACCGGCTCGATGCTTGAGTGATTCAGCAGCCCCACGCGCACCCATGTCTGCCACTTCAGCTCTTCGCGCTTGAACAGTCGTTTCAAGCTTCGGCATAAAGCCTGGAACTCAACAATATCGATAATATAAAAAATAATCCATGCCACTGGCGCCAGGATCAAAAGGTTTCGATGAAATCGTGACATTGGATCAAACGCTATCTGCAGAGCTATTACCAGGCTTATGAACGTAATGAAAAGCACGAGTGGAAAATAGTCGTTGGTATAAATCATATAGCCATAAAATATGGCCAACAACAGTGGTTCAAGGAGTAAGGCCAACTCCGCATACACTGCCAGAGGCAGCAATAACAATGTCAGGTATGGGTTGTGCCGCTTTTCGGCACTGAAAAATAGTGTCTTGTGTTTTATGAAGGTTAACAAGCGACCGAACTTCCATCGCAACCGCTGGTTACATAACCCCAGCCAGCTGGCAGGGCCTTCGGTGTAGACAACCGCATCAGCGGCATAGCGGGATTTATAGCCACTAGCCAGTATTCGCGTGGACATTTCAATATCTTCAGTAATAATCCTGGGGTCAAAACCGCCGAGATCCACCAGCACATTCTTGCGGTAGGCGGCTGCTGCACCGCCGACGATATATACTGAGTTGAATATGGAGTCTGCTCGTTTAAAGAAGAACCCATAGAGATACTCCAACTGCTGCATTACCTCAATATGTTTACAGCGGTTACCAATGATGACATTTCCGGCCACTGCAGCGACATCCTTATCCGTAAACTGCTTGACGATATTAGCTATCGCCTTCCTGTCCATCACGCAATCTGCGTCGATCGTTACTATAATTTCACCCTTGGCAATCATCACACCCTGATTTAAGGCTATAGCTTTGCCCCCATTTGGCAAGCTGAGATATTTCACCACCGTTGCGGAATGATTGCGCAACCCGTAATCTCTCACGAAACCCGCCATGATCTCATCAGTGGCATCGGTTGACCCATCATTGATCACAATCACTTCCAGATTTTTGTACTGCGTATCCAGAACTGACTGCACGGTTTTCAATATCCCGACCTCTTCGTTCCACGCGGGGATAAGGACTGATACCGTCAGATCAGAAGCCACTCCCATTGCTTCTTCACGAATTCGCCCGACCAAAGAGTAGAAAGGCGCGGCACATAGCTGGATGACATACTTGACGAAAATCGGCGCGAGCAAGAGGATGATAGCCAAGCGTATGCCGTCCATCTCCTCGCTCGGCACATACTCAGTGGTGCTGCTCATATATACAACAGCGACAGGAACCGTATACAGCAGACATAGAATTACTACGTACTGCACGTGTGCAGTAAAGGATTTTTTCATCGGGGTTCCGGGTGCCCACAACCAGAATACCGCCCGAGACAGGGGCAGATATTCCCAAGGAAGGGGAGTGTCAGGTCAGAGGTGGTATGGTTTCAGCAAGACAGTAAACTACGGCAATTGTAGCACCTTTCAAGATCAGGGAAGTGCCCACGCTAACAAAAAAATGGGTTTAACCCCGGCCGGCTGCCCTTAAGGCCTGCGGTGATACTCGCCCGTTTCCGCCTCTACTTAAAAATCCGCATCAGACCACGTCGCGCGCCCAGCACAGGCTCACGCACTGCTCTGACTCCGCCATCTCCCAGGTCGGGATATGGCGGCACATACTTCTACCCTGCGGTTGGCCATATTTGGTTGTCCACAGGGCGTACCGCCAGCCTTCATGAGCTTTTACTGCCCCAGAGCTGCTCCAGACGTTGGTCGCGGCCACAGCTGAGGCGGTAATAGTTGTAGCGTAGCGGGTTTCGCTTGTAGTAACCCTGATGGTAATCCTCTGCGGGATAAAACGTTGTGGCCTGCGTTATTTCGGTCACTATCGGTTCTTTGAACGACTTGGTCTTTTCGACCTCCCGCTTTGACTGTTCCACGATCTGCTTTTGCTCCGGGGTGCTGTAGAAAATGGCACTGCGATACTGGCTGCCCCGGTCACAGAATTGACGGTCTGCGGTAGTCGGGTCGATGGTGTGCCAGAACCCGTCCGTCAGCGCCTTGTAGCTGACCTTGGCCGGATCGTAGACTACCTGCACCGCTTCTGTGTGGCCGGTGCCGCCGCCGGACACCTCTTCATAGGTCGGATTTAACGTGTGTCCGCCGGTATAACCGGAGATGGTTTCCACCACACCGGGCACCTTGTCAAAGTCCGACTCCACGCACCAGAAACAGCCCCCGGCAAACACGGCGGTCTCGTAGTGAGTAGCGGGCATGGCCGTGCCAGCCGCATCCTGCTCTGCCAAGGCAGCGCCGGGCAAGGCAATACCGACAATCAGCGCGATTAGTAATTTACGTAACATGAGCAGATGCCCTCTATAGGTCTTGGCTAGCTACGCGGGGATAAACTTCAACGCCAGCCCGTTGTTGCACCAGCGCTCGCCGGTCGGCTTTGGGCCGTCGTTGAAGACATGGCCCTGGTGACCGCCGCAACGCGCGCAGTGATACTCCTTGCGCGGGTATATCCATTTGAAGTCGGTCTTGGTTTCAACGCCGCCGGGCAGCGTCGCATAAAAACTCGGCCAACCGGTACCGCTGTCGAATTTCATATCGGACGTAAACAACGGCAGGGAGCAACCGGCGCAGACATACTGGCCTGCACGTTTTTCATCATTCAGCGTGCTGGAGAAAGGCGGTTCTGTGCCTTCGTCACGCAAAATATTGTATTGCGCAGGGGTGAGCAGCGCCTTCCACTCGGCGTCGGTTTTCACAATCTTCTCGATGGTTGCTGGCATGGCCGTATCCCCGCTAAAGGCCCTGGATGAGATCAGGGGCAAGGTCGCAAGCCCCAGGCAGGTTTCAATAAATTGACGTCTGTTCATGGCGCTCTCTCCGCTCGCTTGTTTCCACCAGTGCGCACAGTGTATGACCGGAGTATCAACTCTTTATCGCGCAGTTATCACAATTCTATACCATCCCTTTGGCTATGGAATTCATTGATTTTAAGTAGACTGGTCTACAGTATGCTCATATTGCAGGAGTAAGCCATGAAGATCGAAATTGGCTCATATGAGGCGAAAACAAGGCTCCCTGAATTGCTGCGGCAGGTAAAAACCGGCAAAAGCTTTACCATCACCAATCGCGGCGTAGCCATTGCGGATTTGGTGCCCAGTCTGGGCGCACG
>JAUXUQ010000013.1 GCA_030680605.1 Gammaproteobacteria bacterium
GTGTTCGTGCTCATGGGGGCAGCGACAGTGGCGGAGATTTGGCAATTTGGAATTTCAAATCCGCAAATCGCCGACACAGCCACTCACGGCTGCTTTTCCTGCTCACGAAACTGCGTGGGCGTGAGCTTGGTCATCTTCTTGAAGTCCTTGGAGAAGAAGAACTGGTCGTGATAGCCGACCTGACGGGCGATTTCTTTGACGGGATCATCGGATTCGATGAGGCGGCGCTTCGCCTGATTGATGCGCTCGCGGCGCAGCCAGTCGATGGGGCTGGTGCCGATGGCGGCCTTGAACTGGCGGCTGAAATGGCTCTCGCTCATGCCGCTGAGGTTGGCGAGCTCGGCCACACGCATGGGCAGATGGAAATACAGGCGCATGCGTTCGAGAGCCTTGGACACAGCGGTCGGCAGCTCGGGCTGAACCAGGCCCGGTTCCGACAGACGCACATGAAAGGCGAGGCCGATCAAGGCGGCGACGGATGCGCTGGCGAGCGCGGCATCGCTCGGACGTGTGCCGGTCATGTGCTGAAAGGCGTTTTCAAACTCCTGCATCACGGATTTTTCATTGATGCCCTCCAGCACCGGCTGCGAGCGCACCTGGAGCAGTTCGGCGATGCGATCGAGCGAACGACCCTCCACTCGCATCCAGTAAAGCTCCCAAGGATCACGGTTGTGCGCCCCGTAGAGGTGCGGGTGGTGGCAGTTCACCCACACCAGCGAGCCAGCACTGACTTCATGCCGCTTTCCACCGACTTGCACCCAGCCGCGCCCTCTGAGGCAGAAAATCAACTCGTGACCAGGATAGGTTTCCCGCTCAATGCGATGCTCAAAGCCCGCGCGCAGATGTCCGGCGCGCACCACGGAATAAAACAAGTCGCGCTGCCAGTCTGCCGGAGTGGCGTACAGATTGGTCAGAAAGACCGTTTCCTGGAACAGCGAAGACATGACCGAATAATACATTCCCGCCCCGCCACCTGTCGAGCCTGGATTTGTGACACTTGCTGCTCAATCTTGCGGATGCGCAGGAGCATCCGCCCTGGTTCACCGCCCTGTCAGTCCTGTTTGCCGCTTTTCTCATCAAGTTTTCCCTTGCCGAACCATGGCACCTGTGGAAATCTCCGCGCCCCTCGTCCCAGGCAGCGAGGAAACTTCTATCTTTTCAAGGCTATGGCATACGCAATCATCAAAACAGGCGGCAAACAGTACAAAGTGTCCGTGGGCGACAAGCTCGACGTGGAGAAACTCGAATCCGCCGAGGGCGAAACCGCCACCTTCGATCAGGTGCTCGCCGCCGGTGAAGGCAGCAGCATCCAGGTGGGCGCTCCCACCGTCGCTGGAGCCAGCGTTTCCGCCAAGGTGCTCAAGCAGCACAAGGCCGACAAGGTCACCACCTTCAAGTTCCGCAAGCGCAAGGGCTTCCACAAGACTCGCGGTCATCGCCAGCCGCTGACCCTCGTGCAGATCACCGCCATCAACGCATAATCGTCTTACCCCTCCCCTCTTATGGCCCATAAAAAAGGACAAGGTTCCGTCAAGAACGGTCGCGACAGCCAGAGCAAGCGTCTTGGCGTCAAAAAATTCGGCGGTGAATCCGTCGTCGCAGGCAACATCATCCTCCGTCAGCGTGGCACGAAGTGGATTCCCGGTCTCAACGTCGGCATCGGCAGAGACCACACCATCTTCGCCCTCGTGGACGGCAATGTCCGCTTCGACAAGGATGGTCGCCGCGTGAACATCCAGCCACCTGCCGCAGCGCTTCAGGCTTAACCCGAAGCAACAGCCAACTTTCGAAGGGCGCGGATCGTCTCCGCGCCCTTTTTCATGCCCTGATTTTCTATTTCCTACTTTACACATCGAGAATCGGGTGAATAAATCGCCCTCCCACCATGAATCCCGACCAAATCGCTGCCCTCAATGATGAAGCCCGTGGCAAATCGCCCCAGGAGATCATTCAGATCGCCCTCGCGCATGCCGACGGCCAGGCCGTCGTCACCACGAACTTCCGTCCGTATGAAGCGGTGATCCTGCATCTCGCCACGGAACAGGAGGCGGGCATTCCCATCCTCTGGGTCGATCACGGCACCAATCTCCCTGAAACCTACCGCTTCGCCGAAAAAAGCCACGCGCGTCTCAACCTCAACTTGAAGCCCTATCTGCCGCTCATGACCGCCGCGCACTGGCTGGCCCTGAATGGCGGCCAGGTGCCGATGCCAGATGAAGTCGAGCGCGTCGAATCCTTCAGCCGCATCATGAAGCTGGAGCCGTTCGAGCGCGGCATGCGTGAACTCGCCCCGAAAGTCTGGATCACCGCCCTGCGCAAAGAGCAGAACCCGCAACGTGCCGCCACGCTTCAGCCCTTCATGTGGGACGCCAAATTCAACTGCCTGAAGGTGAACCCCATCCTCGACTGGACCCCGGTCGAGATGGACGCCTACCTGCTCGAACACGACCTGCCGAACGAGCGCACCTACTACGATCCTGCCAAGGGCGATGAGAAACACGAATGCGGCCTGCACGCCAAGCTCGTCACCGACAAAGTGTAAGCGCCCATGGATCTGCCGCCCGACTTCCTGCTCTACATCGCCGCCGGCTTCGTCGCTCAATTGATCGACGGAGCGCTTGGCATGGCCTATGGCGTCAGCGCCTCGTCGCTGCTCATGGCCCTCGGTGTGCCGCCAGCGGCCACCAGTGCCACCGTGCATGCGGCAGAGTGCTTCACCACGGGCGCTTCCGCGATTTCACATCACGCGTTTGGGAATGTGGACCGCTTTCTGTTTCGCCGCCTGCTCGTTCCTGCGGTGATCGGTGCCATCATCGGCGCTTACCTGCTCTCCTCCATCGGCGATGTGCTCAAACCCTGGGTTTCCGGCTACCTCATCATCATGGGCGCCGTGATCATCGCCAAGGCCTTCGTCCGCGTGCCGCCGCGCAATGTGACCACCCATCTCGCACCCCTCGGCTTCTTCGGCGCGCTCGTCGATGCCATGGGCGGCGGCGGTTGGGGTCCGATTGTCGCCTCCAATCTCATCGTGCGCGGCAACAACGTCCGCATCACCGTCGGCAGCGTGAACGCCGTCGAGTTTTTCGTCACACTGGCCGCCAGCATCACCTTTTTCCTCACTATCGGCCTCACGCATTGGAGCATCATCCTCGGTCTTGCCATCGGCGGCATGATCGCCGCGCCGTTTGGGGCCTGGGCGGCCAAACACATCCCGCACAAGCCCTTCATGATTCTCGTCGGCGTCCTTGTCGTCGCCCTCAGCACGCGCAACCTTCTCAAATTCCTCGCCATCATCTGATTCATCATGTCAGCCATCACTCACCTCCAATTCCTCGAATCCGAGGCCATCTACATCCTGCGCGAAACCGCCGCGCAGTTTCAAAAGCCCGCGCTGCTCTTCTCCGGCGGCAAAGATTCCATCGTCATGGCCTGGCTCGCACGCAAAGCCTTCTATCCGTCGAAGCTCCCCTTCCCGCTGCTCCACGTCGATACCGGCCACAACTTCCCCGAGGCCATGGAGTACCGCGACTGGTTCGTGCAGGAGATCGGCGCCAACCTCACCGTCGGCCTTGTGCAGAAGTCCATCGACGACGGCCGCGTGCAAGAGGAAAAAGGCCACAACGCCAGTCGCAACAAGCTGCAGACCGTCACCCTGCTCGACACCATTGAGGAGCACCAATACGACGCCTGTCTCGGCGGTGGCCGACGCGATGAGGAAAAAGCCCGCGCCAAGGAACGCTTCTTCAGCCACCGCGATGAATTCGGCCAGTGGGACCCGAAGAACCAGCGCCCCGAACTTTGGAACATCTTCAATGGTCGCAAACACTTCGGTGAGCACTTCCGTGTCTTCCCGCTCAGCAACTGGACCGAGATGGACATCTGGCAATACATCGCGCGCGAGCAACTCGAAGTGCCCTGCATCTACTACGCCCACCGGCGTGACGTGGTGTGGCGCGGCGGCTGGCTGCCGGTATCACACCTGGTGCAACCCAAGGAAGGCGAGGAGATCAAAAATCTCATGGTGCGCTTCCGCACCGTCGGCGACATGAGCTGCACCTGCCCGGTCGAGTCGAACGCCACCACACCTGACGAGATCATTCTGGAAACCGCCGGCTCGCGTATCACCGAGCGCGGCGCCACCCGCATGGATGACAAGACCTCCGAGGCGTCTATGGAGCTGCGCAAGCGCGAGGGTTACTTCTGATGGATTTATTACGCTTCACTACCGCAGGCAGCGTCGACGATGGCAAGAGCACGCTCATCGGCCGCCTGCTCTACGATGCCAAGTCCATCTTTGAAGACCAGTTGCAGGCCATGGAGATCAGCACAGAGCGGCGCGGTGGCACCGGCGTTGACCTGTCGCTGCTCACCGACGGCCTGCAGGCGGAACGCGAGCAGGGCATTACCATCGATGTCGCTTACCGCTATTTCGCCACACCCAGGCGCAAATTCATTATTGCCGACACCCCCGGCCACGAGCAGTACACGCGCAATATGGTCACCGGCGCCTCGACCGCCAATCTGGCCATCGTGCTGATTGACGCGCGCAAGGGTGTTCTCACCCAGTCGCGCCGTCACGCCTACATCGCGCGCCTGCTCGGCATTCCGCACCTGATTGCCGCCGTCAACAAGATGGACCTGGTCGATTACTCGGAAGCAACGTACCAGGCCATCAAGACCGAGTTCAGCGCCTTCTGCGAGCAGCTGGGCGCCCGCGATGTGCACTTCATCCCGATCTCGGCGCTGCACGGTGACAACGTGGTGGAAAAAAGCACGCACATGCCGTGGTACGCCGGTGCGCCGCTGCTCGATGCGCTGGAATCCACCCCCATCCTGCATGACATCAACCAGCGCGACTTCCGCTTCCCGGTGCAACTGGTGTGCAGCCCGCAGATATCAGGCCTGCCGGACTTCCGCGGCTACATGGGGCGCATCGAATCCGGCCACATCCGTGTCGGCGACGAGATCGTGGTACTGCCTTCGGGGCACCGCTCGCGCATCCAGGACATCGTCACCTACAACGGCAGCCTCAACGAGGCCTGTGCGCCGCAATCCGTCACCCTCACGCTGCAAGACCATATCGATATCTCGCGCGGCGACATGCTGGTACGCCCCGAAAAACTCCCGCGCAGCACGCGCGAGCTGCATGCCACCCTGTGCTGGATGAGCGAACAGCCACTGCACCCCGGCGGCAAGTATCTCATCAAGCACACCACTCAGACGGCCAAGGCGCTGATAAAAACCATCGAACACAAAGTGGATATCAACACCCTGGCCACGGGCCCGGCGAGCGAATTGCAGATGAACGAGATTGGCCGCGTGCAGATCACGCTGCAACGCCCCGTGATCTGCGATGCTTACCGCGACAACCGCGCCAGCGGCGCCTTCATTGTCATCGACGAGCACAGCAACAACACCGTCGCGGCAGGCATGATCGATGCGGAGTGATACCAGCGTCACCTGAACATATCCAGTGCCGCGTTGTCAGGCCGCACCCTTTGCCTGTAGTATTGTTGAATTCCCTGCAAGCCGCCTGCGGATTGACCGAGTGCCTATACCCCGATCCTCTGTTGCCAGCATTGCATGGCCCGCGTTGCCCACGCCGGAGGCAGCGGCCATGCTTGCCATGCAATACCAGTTGGAACAGAGCCAGTGGTGGCCACCGGAAGTCCTGCTGGAGCAGCAATTGCGTCAGCTCTCGACGCTACTCGCGCACGCCTACGAAACCATCCCCTTCTATCGGGAGCGCCTCAGGTCGGTGGGCTTTGACCCAAAGAGCGGCCTCACCTGGGACATGTTCACAAGCCTTCCGCTGCTGCGGCGCTCCGAGGTGCAGTCGGCGGGCGAGGCCTTGCTCAGCCAGAAGCCACTTCGCGAGCATGGAAAAATCGCCGAAGGCAAAACCTCCGGCTCCACGGGGCGCCCAATCAAATTTTATGGCACCCAACTCGGCCGGACTTTCTGGCAGATACTCACACTGCGCGAACACCTGTGGCACCAGAGGGACTTTAGTGGCACCCTGGCCGCTATCCGTTCTCGCGCGCCCAGCCTGGATCGGCGCGGCTGGGGCCCTTCCACCGATGTTGCGTTCGATACCGGCCCGTGCGCATCCATCGACATCTGCACCGATGTTCAGCGCCAGCTGAAGTGGCTGCAGCAACAGAATCCGGATTACCTGTTGAGCTACCCGTCCAATGTGCGGGCCTTGGCCAGGGCCTGCCTTGAACAGGGCATAAAGCTGCCACGGTTGCGTGAGGTGCGCACCCTCAGTGAAACACTCAACCCGGATCTGCGCGCGCTCTGCCGCGAGGCATGGGATGTGCCGGTAGTGGACATGTATAGCGCGGCAGAGGTAGGCCACATCGCCCTGCAATGCCCGGAACATGAGCACTACCACATTCAGTCTGAAACCGTTCTGGTGGAGATCCTGAATGCGGAGGACAAACCGTGCCAGCCCGGTGAAATCGGCAGGGTAGTGCTGACTGCCCTGCATAACTCCGCCATGCCCCTCATCCGCTACGAGATCATGGATTATGCCGAAGCCGGCGCCCGCTGCCCTTGCGGGCGCGGCTTGCCGGTCATCACGCGCATACTGGGCCGGCAAAGAAACCTGATCACCCTCCCCGATGGCCGGCAACACTGTCCTGATACCGGATACAAGACCTGGTTCGGCCTTGCCCCCATACAGCAATTTCAGATCATCCAGCATTCCCTGCAACAGATCGAGGTCAAGCTCGTCATGCCGCGGCCCTTGACGCAGGACGAACAGGATAAAATGACGGCCATCCTGCACACATCCCTGGGCCACCCTTTTGATATCATGTTTTCCTATCACGATGATATCCCCCGCAGCACGGGAGGCAAGTTTGAGGAATTCATGTCAAAGGTCTCATTGCCGCATGGCGCTGCACACCCTCTATCCCAAGGCGACCAAACGTAGCGCTTCCGCCAAGCCAGGACATCACCCACAACGAGGTATCAGCCGTGAACAATAAAATTATTGCAGTGTCCTTCGACGCCATGTCTCCGGTACTGCTCGAAATGCAGATCAAGGCGGGCCATTTGCCCAATCTTGCGCGGCTGATGCGTGAGGGCGCCTATGGCCGTCTGCACAAGCCTGAGATACTGCCGCATGAAAACAGCTGGTCTGCCTTTCTCACCGGGACCACGCCCGAGCACACAGGCGAGTGGGGACACATGAGCTATGCCCCCGACAGCTACACCTTCCGGGAATTACCGGCCTACGACAATAAGCAGGCCCGGCCCTTTTACTGCCTGGACCCCAAGCCTCATGTGGCGATTTTCGATGTCCCCACCACCCGGGTAGAACCCTCGACCCACGGTATCCAGATTTTCGGCTGGAGCGTGGAGGCCAACCAGTTCCTGCGTCAGTCATCGCCGCCCGAGTTGTTGAGTGAGCTGACTGACCGCTACGGCACCCATCCAGCCTTCGCGACACTCGACACGCGGGCACTTAACGACCCGGAGGGTAACCCGGTTTCCTCGTTCAGAATGCCCAACCTGTATGATTTGCCCGCACTGCTGACGCTGAACACGGCGATGATCGACGCGATGGCCCAGCGCACCCATATCATCCGGGATCTGGCCGCGCGCGAAGATTGGGACCTACTGCTCAGCGCCTATGGCGAGATTCACACCGTGGGTCACATGCTCTGGCATCTGGGCATGCCCCACCCCTTGCATGACGCCTTCCAGGCGCAACTGGACGGCGCCCAGCCCCTGCAGGCCGCGCTTGACGCGCTGGACAGGGAGGCGGGGGAACTGGAGGCGTTGACGCCTGAGGACGGGTATTTGCTGATCTTTTCCGTGTCCGGGATGTCGCCGGTCAATTCGGACATGGTACAGATGCTGTTCCTGCCTGAATTCCTCTACCGCTGGCAAACCGGGCAAGCCGCCCTCGCCGCCGGTGACCCGGATCGCCCGGTGCCGCCGCCTGCTGTCCATTACCACCGGCACTGGAAGGACGAAATCTGGGCCCTGCGAACCCCGGCAGGCGAGCGGGATCTGATCTCCCCGGCTGAACTGGAACGCCAGAACGACCCCGTCGACTGGAATCCAACGCGCTGGTTTCAACCCCTATGGCCCCGCATGAAGGCCTTTGCCCTGCCCAACTACTATCACGGCATGGTACGCCTGAACGTCCGGGGACGGGATGGCCAAGGGATAGTGGCGCCGGACGATTATGGCCGGGAATGCCAGACACTGGCGGATGCCCTGCTCAAGCTTACCGATGCCCGCAGTGGCCGCCCCATAGTGAAGGAAGTCACGCTCACCCGTCGCCACGCCCTGGAAGACGCCCCGCTGGCCGGCCCTGCTGATCTCATCGTGCACTGGGAGGCAGGCCCCCCTGTGGATACGGTACAAAGCCCGGACATTGGCCGCATTGGCCCGGTGCCTTATTTCCGCTCCGGGGGTCACGCCCCCACCGGCCTCTGCCTCATCCGCGGCCCCGGCATTGAGCCCGGCAGTCGGTTGCCTGACGATGCGCAGGTCACCGACCTCACCGCCAGCCTGCTCAATCTCATGGGACGGACTGTTCCACCCCATATCGAAGGCCGATCCTGGTGGTAGTCCCCGGTACTGCTCGAAATGCAGATCAAGGCGGACCCTATGCCTAATCTTGCGCGGCTGATGCGCAAAGGCGACTATGGCCGTCTACACAAGCCTGATGTGCTACCGCATGATAACAGCTGGTCGACCTTTCTCACCGGCACCACGCCCTAACCTTCAATGATCGACAGCTATACGGACATTTTCAATCGCCGGGGCCGCGACTATCATCAGGCGATGACCCTCTTCCCTCACGCCAGGGTGGATGAGTTCACGCACCTGATCGATCTTGCCGGCATTCGCGCGGGGGACCGGATCTATGATATTCCGTCCGGCGGCGGCTATCTCAGAAACTTCATTCCCGGCGACACCCACCTGTGTGGAGTGGAAACATCGGCGGGGTTCTACGCCCTCAGCGAGGCGCAACCGCCCGATGAAAAGGTGTTGTGCGAGGACTTGGGCCATATTCCGCTGCCTTCCTCCAGCGCCCACAAGGTGCTGAGTCTGGCGGGATTGCACCATCTCGAGGACAAGACCCCGTTTTATCGTGAGGCCGCTCGCTTGCTGGCCGAGGGCGGAGCGTTGTGCGTGGCCGATGTGCTTGAGGGCTCCCCGCCCGCCAGATTCCTCAACGACTTCCTCGACAAGCACTCGTCCATGGGCCACCGGGGGCTATTTATTACGGAAGGGGAGATCAGGCAGGAGATCGAGTCCGCTGGTTTTGCCGTCGAATACATCAACCCGACCTCGTTTGTCTGGAAGTTTCCCTCCCTGGATGGCATGGTTTCGTTTATGCGTCTGCTACTCGGCATAGATAAAGCGGACGGAGCCACGATACTGAAAGCCATCGATGACATTCTGGGCTACGAGAAGGTTGGCGACAGCTACCACATGAGCTGGGGGCTTTTATATCTTCGAGCAGTAAGCGCGCAGCGAAGCCAGCCAGCCGTCCTGCAAAACGGGGCGGATCAATAAGCCTCGCCCCGTGCTACGGGCCCAATACTGCTTTAAGGAACCTCTGGACAAGCCACGCCGCCTGCCCGACGATGCGCAGGTCACCGACCTCACCGCCAGCCTGCTCAAGCTCATGGGACGGACTGTTCCACCCCATATCGAAGGCCGATCCTGGTGGTAGCCGCCGTTCAGCGGGCAAAGCGGTAGGCGCGGATTGTCTCCGGCTGGCCCGCATCCACGGTGGCGAGCGCCTGCCGCAGCCAGGGCGCGAGCCGGAAGTTGATCGCGACCTCAAAGTCACTGGCCACCGCCTGATAATAGTCCAGCGCCGCCACCAGGGTGGCGCGCGCCTCGGCGGCCCGTCCTTGCCGGGCCTGGATCTCAGCCAGCAGCAGGCGGCTGTTGAGTGACTCCACCGGGAAAAGGCCGCTATCGCCGGCCGCTGCCGCCAGATGCTTCGCCGCCTCGTCCCAGCGCCCGGCCTGGTAGTCCATGTAGCCGAGGAACCAGCGATAGCGCAGCCAGTCCGGCTCCAGCGCAATCGCGCGCTCCAGCCGCCGGCGGTACAGACGGGTCTTGTCCGGCGCTTTGGCGGGGTCGGGGAGGTGCGTCACCTCCAGCCCCTGCAGCCACAGCGCCCGCTGACCGCGTTCCCGAATGTCAATCTGGGCGTTGTCATGCACCAGGCCACGCTTGCGCAACCCCTTGCGAAACAGAAACAGCTTGTAGTCCTCGAACGGGGGGGCGCCGTCCAGATGATTGGTCCAGCGCCCGAAATAGCCTGCCACGTCCGGCGCGTGGCGCATGGCGCGGAAATGATGCAGCGCCTCCGGCGCAATACGCTCGTCGGCGTCGAGGCTGAGTATCCAGTCGGCCTCAGCCAACCCGATGGCCCGGTTACGTTGGTCGCACTTGCAGTAACAACGGGCCTCCTCCAGCACGCCGTCGAGCGGCTCGATACCATAGCGACGGCGGAGCAGATCGGGCGTGCCGTCGGATGAGCCGGTATCGATGACGACAATCTGATCGACGAGACCGTGAACCGGATCGAGACAATCGACGATGCGGTCGATCTCATCCTTGACGACCATGCACAGCGCGAGCTTCATCGGAGTCTCCGGCCAGCAAGTGGGTATAGTGCGAATTTCATGCATGACTCGGGCAGCAGGCCATCAGGGCTACAACTCGGAGCGAAAGTCCTCGAACTTTCCGCCGGCGCTGCGCGGGATGTCTTCGCAGTAGGTAAAGTTGATCGTGAACTCGAACCCGAGCTTGAACTGAAGGTGCGTCCGCAGGGCCTCCTCCTCCTGGCTGAGTGGCCAGGCGGTCACCAGCATGACCTCGATCGTGTCCAGGCTGCGCTGGATAAATTGATACTGTTTGACGCTCGTCGCCGCCGGGTGTGTGCGGTCAATGCCCATTAATGGCCAGCGTTTGGCTCCGGAAGGCAGTGTCAGCATGTTGCGCACCCGCCCCATGATCCGCTTCAGCACCGGCAAGCCGCGCCCGCACGGGCACGCCTCCCCCACTTCCGCGAAATCGCCGATTTCATAGCGTATCAACGGCATCGCCATGTTGTGCAGGGTGGTGATCACCACCCTGCCGACCTCGCCCGGCTTGCAGGGCTCGCCCTGCGCGTCGAGAATTTCCACCAGCACGCCTTCCGACTGGATGTGGTAATGCCCCGTCTCCGGGCACTGGAGGGCAATGTAGCCGACCTCCTGGGCGGAATAGACATCCACCAGCCGAACACCCCATGCTTCGCGGCACAGCCGGTGCAGCTCCGGTGTCACCACCTCGCCCACCGCACGGACTTCGCGCAGCTTTCCCGGACGTATACCTTGGGCCAGACAAAGCCGGGCCAGGGCCTCGATATTCGAGGGAAAGCTCAGCAGGTAATCCGGGTCCTGTTCCTGCAACCACGCCGCCTGCTGCCCGGTATCGGTTTCAATCTTGAGCGCAGCGCTCGGCCCGGTATCAAACACAACGTCGGTGGAGGGTCCCCAGCCCGACCGCGCACCGGCCTCCGGCACCTTGCGGATCGCCGCCAGTTTCCCCATGAAATCCCGCTGGTGCCACAAGTGCTCGCGCAGCGTGAATACGCGCCAGAAAAATTGCGTCATCGTGGTATTGAAAAAGCGGATCGGCCGGCCGGTGGAGCCGGAGGTCTGCCCCTCGCTCACGGCCCCGTGTTCCGGCGGCGGCCTGGTGCTCAGCAACGCCCCTGCGGCAGCCTGCACATCCGCGCGGCTCAAGAGCGGCAGTTTCGGGAAATCATCCGGCCAATGGGCAGACTGCGGGTCAAGGCCGCAGGCCAGAAACCGCTCCCGATAAAAGGGGATGGTTTCGCAGGCGTGCTCCAGCGTTTTGGCGAGCTGGCGCAATTGCTGCTCGCGCAGCATTTCCGGCGGCCACCACTGGCTCTGCTCCAGCTGGTATTGCAGTGCGAGCATGGCCGCGGCCTGCGGCGCGGGCAACGCGGGCCAGGTAATACCGGCCACAGACGAGCGGGGTATCAGCACGCGGTCAATCAGGTGAACCGGCAACGGCCACGACAATAGTGGCGCTTCCGCACGTGAGTGCATGCTGCACTCGCAGCACGCTCATGCTTCAGTGGCGGCGCTGCGCTTACATGTGTGGGTAGCAAGTACATAATTTGAAAGGCAGACCGGATCGACCAACCTGCGCGAGCATCTCCCTGTAACAACCACCGATCCCGGTAGTATCGTGCGTTAGCCGGAAACAGTCTCAAGCCTTATGCGCCCCCCCGGCACAGCAGTCACCCGTTCGCATAAAAAAAACGTGACACCGAAGCACTCAGTTTAAACAACTGTTGTTATTATTAGAAGCTCAACTTCAAACCCGTTATCAAGCCCAGCAACCATTCGGCGCATGGCAGCATACTCATCGCAGGTGCCCAAACCTGCTAATCAATATCCGTTCGCAGGGCTGAGCCGTCATTTCCCGTCCATGCATATATCGCGTGTTATCGACGATGAGTACATCATTGGCCATCCAACGATGATGATAACTCACCCTGTCGTGCGCATCGATGAGCGCATTGACCACCTCGTCGGCCAGTAACTCGCCATCACCAAAATACACACGATTTGTCGGTTTCACATAAACCGGCAAACCTTTATAACGGGGATGTGCAATCTGCGGTAAATGGGCCAGAACGCCGTTGATGAAAGCCGCGCTCCCGCTGCGGGTGCAGGTAATCGCCGGGGCTGAGTAATACAGGTGCAACATCCCGTCCGCCAGGCTGAAGCGAACATTTTTGAATCTGCCCAGCAGCGCCCGCAACTCTTTTTCCGTATGGACGCCGAATTCGTTTTTCCAGCGCTCGGCCTCCCACCGGGATTCATAGGTAACACCCGTATCTTCCAACCGGAATCGCAGATCATCAGGCATTACTTCCAGCATTTCCACGCCATCGACCAATGTGGTTTCGCCGCCAGCCTCAACTGGCGGTGTCACGCACATGAAAAAGCACACCTCTGGCGGCGGCGGATACGGGCGATAGGCCCCCTCAGAATGTCCAAGCAAAATGAAATTGTTGCGAAATACTTCGGTGGTAAAACCATCCCCGGCCGTTTGGCGCAGCACCTGACGGGTGCCCACCCCGTGAAAATCCTTGCAGAATTGCCGGGTCATCGACTCGAAACCGTCGAGGTGAAATTCAAATCCCCGCAAGAGCACGACCCCATATTGTTCAAAAGCAGACCGGATGGCTGCTGTTTGCGTGCCATCCGAGGCGTAGCGCATCTCGAAAACTGTCATGGCGTTGGCCTAACCCAGGGTGGCGGGCAAGGCCTCCAACCCGCGAAAGAAGGAATTTCTACGCCATTGAGGGCGCTCATTCAGGAGATGCAGGGCTGGACATAGCGCCAGCATTCTGTCCAACGCAATCCGGGCCTCAAGCCGCGCCAATGTCTTGCCCAGGCAATTATGCAGCCCCACCCCAAAAGCCAGATGGCGGTTGGGGGTGCGCCGGATATCGAAGCGATCGGGGTCCGGAAACTCGGTTTCATCGCGGTTCGCGGCACCGATAATGATGCCCAATTGTTGACCGGGTTCCAGGCGCATTCCGGCCAGCTCCATCGGTTCGACCGCGATACGGAATGTGGTTCTTTGCTCCGGGCTTTCAAAGCGCAGAATTTCTTCTACCGCACCCGGCATGAGTTCCGGCTGCTCCCGCAACAGCGCCCATTGCTCCGGGTGACTCAAAAGCAACCAAAGCCCGTTGCCAATCAGGTTGATAATAGTCTCATGCCCGGCGAACACCAGAAAACTCACCATGCCGATCAACTCATCGCGCTGGATTTTTCCCTCTGCCTCCGCGTTGACCAGAAAGCCGAGAAGGTCGTCAGCCGGTGCACGGTGCTTTACCGCGATCAGTTGCTCGACATAAGACAGAAAAGCAAGTAATGCGCTATGCTGCTTTAGCAGAATCTCGTCCGATGCCAGCACAGAATCAAAACCATCCGCCAGCACCAATGACCACGCGCGAATCTGGGGCAGGTCGCTCACGGGTACGCCCACCAAATGGGCAATGACCCGCAGGGGGAGTTGCCCGGCAAAGTCCGCGATCAGGTCAATCCTGGTTCTTCCCTGCAACTCCAGAATCAGCGCATCCGCGACCAAGGCAATATGCGGCTCCAACTGGTCGAGGTACTGCGCCGACAAATAGTCCGCGACGAGCCGGCGCAAACGCAGGTGATCCGGGGCATCCCTTATTAACATTATCAGGTCAAATGGCGTTGATGTACCCGGTGTCCGCACGCTGCGGATGTTCTTGGAGACCGCCGTGACCTCCCTGAAAATCGTCAGCGCATCCGCATAACGGCTGAACAGCCACAGACCGTTGCTGGTTGTGTTTTGGGTATGAGGTAGCCAGAAGGGCTTGCCGGCAGCACGGATGCGTGCGTAGTACGGATAGGGATTCTGAAAAAAATCAGGTTGATTCAGGTTCAATTCCATCAACTTCTCCAGCCTGCATCGTCGAGACATTGAACCGTGACGCAAATCAATCCTTTTATCACGACAGGAATCCCTTGAGCTTGATCTCGAACAAACCACCCTGATCATCCGTCACCCGGTTGGCGGCCACGCCATACCAGTTTTCACCACGCTTTCGCATCGAAACCACTTCCATCTCAACCTTGATATTTGAGGGGTCACGGATGGCGCGGACGCAACGTGTCGAGCTCTCCAGCATCCAGACCTCGCGTGTCTTTTTGGAGAGCCCGGCCCTGACGTGCATATAGATGACCATCAACTGCGACACAAACTCCACTGCGGTAAAAATCGCCAGGTGGAATCCCTTCGCATCGGTATCAGATACATAGGTCGTGCGCATGGAAACCTTGGCGGTGAGGCCCTTGTCATTTATTTCAACCGCTTCGATCTGCCAGGATTCCTGCTTGCGTCCCTCATTCAGGTAATGGGAAGACAGGTTCTGGATGTCCGCTGCAGACAAGCGGACAGGTACGGGTGCATTCATGGTTCGATCTCCGACAATTTTTGGAGCACTATACCGGCCAATGCGTCGGCCGGATAGGTTTTGATCTCGTGGCCCGACAGGCGACACGAAGCAGCGACCCAATCGGCGCAATCCTGATTGATGATGATGGGCCCAGAGCACATTTCTTGCAGGATTTGGGCAAACCCCTGCCAACGCTCCCAGACTTCGGGCCCGTTGCCCATGTCCGGCGGCCCTGCCAGCACGAGCACATCGAAGCGATCCACCGGCAACCCCGTTATCAGCATATGGTCGTCCACAACGCTGATAATGGCCACCTCTACCTGGGGATCGCTGATGAGCACCATGCCACCCCGGAGATTACCGCAAGGTTCCTGGATCACTGTCTGCCGGCCAATGTTTACCCCAGCCTGCGTAGCCACCCCTACACACCGGTCGGCTGATAAAGCTGTCACCAGCTGTTCGAGCCAGGCCTCACCCGCCACATCACCCAGCACCATCACGACAGGAATCCGCCCCTGACCTTTGACCAATCGCTGCAACAGATAGGCCGGCAGGTGCGGCGCAAGCTGCGGCTGGGCATTCACCTCGCAGATGACCGCGCCCGTTTCCAGCCAGGAACGCCGGATATCCGGTATCAGCAGATCGACACCGGCCAGATCCAGGCGCAGCACCCGCACGGCACGTACGGCCAGGGCAAGGTTGTCGGGATGGGCCCCTTCCTGTGCCGGCACGGGTATGCCGCCGGAGGCCGCGTTGGCTGCGCCGCGCAGACGAACGAACCGCCCCTGGGCTGGCACTGCATCCGGAGTCAGTCCTTGCTCCAGCAGCAATTCCACAGCCTCTTCGTCCAAGGCGATACGCTTGAGGAGGGAATTGCTATCCGGGTCGCCCCGCCGGGGGTCGGCATTCGTTGCGGCCAGCAGATCAATGACCGTGCTGCTGCCATCGCCCGTGACGCCACCCGGCACGCGGTGGCTTACCCAAAATACCTCGCCCTGAAGCACCTGCAGGCGGTAGTCGTTGCCTTCAAAGTGTTTCTCCACCAGCACTGCACGCGACAACGCGCCGGCTTTGACAAAGGCCTTGCGCACCGCCTCGGCGGATTTCAGGCCGACGGATACACCGCGGCCACCATCCTTATCGGCAGGCTTGACTACAACGGGGTAGCCTAGCTGCTCCGCCAGCTTCACGGCTTCCTCAGCGTCAGCTGCACGAGCATGGGCCGGCACCGGGATTCCCGCCATTCTCAGTATGTGAGCCGCAGCCTGTTTATTACGCACAAGTCTTGCGGAAATGCACGGCGTCACATCCGTGAACGAGCTATCCAGCCAACGGGCGCGCGCTCCCCAGCCGAACTGGACCATGTTATTTTCCACGCATGACCAGGGGATGCCAGCATCCCGCGCTGCTTGCAGGAAGACTGGCGAATTCATCCCCTGGAGCGCCCTCCTCCTGATAGTCCTTGTCACTTCGGCCAATTCCGCCAACAATGCCGTAACGGAATAACCTTCAACGACTTGGTTCATCACACGAACTACCCAGTCCAGGGCCAACCCTGTAGCGGAGTGTCCCTGCCCGATGGCAGGCAAGGCCACCCGTATGGCGCCTTCGGCAGCGCCAGGCCCGACAATGAGCCCCTCGCTGAAAACCGGGATACCTCCACTGCGCAACACCGCGACGGTTCCACACATGACGGGAACCAGCGGATGCGCATCAACCTGACCTGGGGGCTGGGGCGATTCATATTCCGTGAGCGCTTCCCTGAATATCCTGTCCAGTACCATCAGCGCCTCGCGCCTCACTCTGAACTGAAGGATAACCAGCTCCACCAAAAGAAATGGCTGGCTCATACCGGGCAAATATCCAGTACCTGCCCGAGTCTTCAGCACCCCTATCGCCGGCTGCGTCATGCCTTGTGGCTCACCGTTCTCCATCCAAACCTCTCATCGACGTGGGCCACCAAGATCAAGCCCCTGTGCATGGGTTCCAAAGCACATCACCACCCTGTTCTGTCTCCGATTCTCCGCCGCCCGCCATGGCTCTGCATGACCCAAAGCCCCCAAGGCGCTCGAAGGCCGGTTTGCATTACCAGGCGAAGATGCAATGTCAGATCAAGCGGGGATAGTTGATGGGGGGGTGATATCAGCACGTGGGTCATGGTGCGTGCAGCGCTTCGTGGCACAGAGACTGTCATGCAGCCCCGCAGCCTGACCTGCATCCGGGCTCATCAACCCACAGTTGCAATAAATCCAATGCTGCTGCTTTAGCGCCATCAATGCCCTTGCCGTGCGTTGTCAAATCAAGCACAGGTATATGGGCGCAGCAATATCCTTCCGGCAGCGAAGGGTCGTTAACCCTCTCGTATAAAATGGAGTAGAGCATCACCATCTCTGCCATTAGCAATGGGCATAGTGTACATCATACAAAATTGCAGGCGCGCATAAAAAACGGGCGCCCGAAACGAGGCAGGCCGGATCAAGCGTAGCGGAGCCGACGCCTGGTTTGTCGGTTCCGCCTTCGGCTTGAACCGACCTGCAACCACGCCTCAGCTCGAGCACGATCACCCGGTGAACAATCCGCAGTGATGTGCAATAATGCGGCTGACCACACACAACCATGACCCAGTTCCTCAGCCATCTCCCGCACATCCTCTGGCCGGCCGCGCCCAGTCCGGCGGGGGCGCAATTGCTGGCGCTGCTGTTTCAACTGCAGGACAGCCAATGGTGGCCGGCAAACAAACTGGAAGCCGGGCAGTTCCGGCAATTGCACGGGCTGCTGGCCCATGCCTGGGAAACCATCCCCTTCTATAGAGACCGGCTAACGGCGGCCGGCTTTCATCCTGATCACCCCTTGAAGCGCAAGCAGTGGCAACGCCTTCCCATCCTCACCCGGAGCGAGGTTCAGGCCGCCGGGGAGGCGCTGTTCTGCCCCCGACCCCCCGACACCCACCTGCCCCTGCACCGCATCAGCACCTCCGGCTCCACGGGCAAGCCCATTACCGTACAAGGCACGGCGGTCACCCAGCAATTCCGTTCCGCCTTCGGCCTGCGTGACCATCTCTGGCAGCAGCGCGATTTCGGGGCCAAGCTCGCCGCCATCCGCGGCATCCACGACCCGGCCAAGCAGGGCGGCCACCAGCGGCACCCATCCTGGGCCCTGCCCGTCGCCTTTGTCTTCGCCTCCGGCCCCGCCAGCCTGCTCGAGATTACCGCTCCCATCGCCACCCAGGCCGACTGGCTGCTGCGCGAGGCGCCCGCCTATTTATTAACCTACCCCACCAACGCCCTGGCCCTGGCCGAACACTTTCTCGGCCACGGTTTGTCCCTGCCCTCATTGCGCCAGGTTCAAACCATTGGCGAAAGCCTCCCTGACAATCTGCGCTAGGCCTGCCGCGCGGCCTGGGGAGTGGATGTGGTGGACGTCTACAGCACCCAGGAGACGGGTATGCTGGCGCTACAGTGTCCGGAACACCCGCATTACCACGTGCAATCGGAGGGGATGCTGCTGGAAGTGCTGACCGATGACGGGCACCCCTGCCAGCCCGGCGAGGTTGGCCGGGTGGTGGTCACCCCGCTGCACAATTTCGCCACACCCCTCATCCGTTACGAGCTGGGGGACTACGCCGAGGTCGGCGCGCCGTGCGCCTGCGGCCGCGGCCTGCCGGTGCTCACGCGCATTCTGGGGCGCAGCCGCAACATGGTGCGGCTGCCCGATGGCAGCCGGCACTGGCCGAAGACCGGTTACGGAGCCTGGATGGGCATTGCCCCCATCAAGCAGTTTCAGTTGGTGCAGAAAACGCTGCATCACGTCGAGGCCAGACTGGTGATGCCGCGCCGCTTGCTGCCGGACGAAGAGGGCAAACTGACCACCATCCTCCAGCAAACGCTCGGCTACCCCTTCTCCATTACCTATTCCTACCCGGCGGAGATAGCAAGGAGCGCCGGCGGAAAGTTCGAGGACTTCATCTCCGAAGTGGCTGCGGGCGCGGCCACGCCCTGACCTTCAATGATCGACAGCTATCGTATTATGAGGCGGGGGCTTTTGTGCCTTCGGGCGGCATGCGTGCAGCCGGCGTAGCGTGCCCTGACTTAATCAGAGGTTCCTGAATCCCATGCGAGCCCCCGGCCCATGCTCATATGCCGCGGCCCAGCCAGTTTTCCACTGCTTCGTGTAGCGCCCGGAGCTTGCCGAACACTTCGCGCGTTTCACCGCCCCGCGTCGAGCCGTCCACCACGCCTATGCCGCCCCGCGCCAGGATAGTCCCGGGTTGCACTTCCACCGAGCGCAGGTTCAGGAAACCGCGAACGCTTCCGTCGGCATCCAGTCTGCCCACCATGCCGCCATAGAAACGCGGCGGACTCAGCACGAGTTCGAACTGCGCGGCGAGATCTTCCGGATAAGATACAAACGGGGGAAATGCGCGTTCGAGCAACGCCACGCCATCCAGGCAGGTCGAGAGCGCGCCCTCGACGCGGCTCCACAGGTGGCGCACATACCGCAAGCGCCTGATCCTGCGCTCAAACGTAACTCGCACGCTGCCCGGGAGACAGACCGAATACGCGAATGCAAGCGCGCGCTCGAGCGCCGCGGCATGTTCGCGCCGCTCTTTGGCCGACGCAAGAAGCTCCGTCTCCAGCGCCGCATCAAATTCGGCATCCGGATGCACAGGTCGCGTCCCCGCCACTGCATCGAGGCGCAATAGCCCTCGTTCTGATTCGACTACATTCTCCGGGCTGGCGCCGAGCGATACGACCTCGCCCGGCAACTCCAGCCAATGAAACGCGGGCGCGTCAGGCTCGGACGCGGCCAGCAGCCAGGCAAGCTCCAGAGCATCCAGCGAAGCATCCACGGCGCGGCGGAACCCGCGCGTCACCAGGAGCTTGCCCGGACGTCCCTGCACAAGCGCGATTGCATGTTCCAGCTTCGCCGCAAAGGCATCGTCCGGCTCAGTCTCCCAGCCGGTCATGAGCTGTTGCGAAACGGGCTGGCATGCGGGGGGAGCGGTACCCGGCGCGGCCAGCGCCGCGTCTACTATCGCCTTGAGGCCGGATGTCGGCGCGCCATGGAAGACAGCGCGGGCGCCGGAGGCGTCGAAGCGCAGCTCGACGAGCGGACGCACGCATAGCGCGCGGGCCGGTTCTCGACCGCCCGGGGCAGCCTCCGAGCCGAATAGGAAGAACGCGGGCTTGCGTCCGGCGCGCAGCGCGCTGAAAAACCCCGCGCCGTCGTGCGATACCCGCCCGGCGGCGTCTTCCCTGGCTGCGGCGCCGACCCATATCGTATTGAGTTCGCGCGAGTGGAGCAGATACGTCGGTCCGCCCAACATGCGCAGTGCCCGGCAAGCGGCGAAGGCATGGGCTGGGTCTATGCTCATGCCTGCCGCAGCGATGTCACTTTTACCATCGCTACCTTCATAACCCCCATCATCGCTCTTGTTTCCATCCGGCGCATTACGGCTCGCGCCTAATGCGCCCTACGCTGCTGACCCCTTTGTTCTGTGTTCTGTGTTTAGCTAGACCTGACCCTCACGGTCCATCACGGCTCACGGCCAGGTGCTTCACGGCAAGACGGTATCTGACCCTGTGTTCTCGTGGCAACTTCAGGCAGCAAGGCCGGGTGGAATGTGAATCGGCAATAAATGGGCCGCCTTGGCGTCGAGCACCGTGATCTCGCCAATTCCCGTTTCAGTCATGCCGACATTTACGTTCCAGCCGTGGGAGATGTCTTTGATGATCTTTTCGCTGCTGAATTTAATAAACAGGATGTCGCCTTTTTCATCGTAGCTGATATCCATGATTCACTCCACTAATAAGGGATTAGGCGGCACGAACTTCGACATATTCAATAGCGGATGAAGGCTCGGGGATAGGCAGGCCTTCCTCTTGCAAACCCTCTATATGGAACTCTATGGCTTCCTGGATTAACTTCACTACCTCAGCCCTTGTTTCGCCTGCGGCCACACAGCCCGGCAAGTCGGGAACATAAGCGCCATAGCTGGTAGGGCCCTTTTCTAAAATAACCATGTAACGCATAGATTCGACCTCCGCTTATTTTAAGCCAGCTTGCTTGAGTATGCTATTCAGGGTGCCGGGTGGCACATCCACGCCAGGCTTGCCGGAAACAGTAACTTTACCGGATTTGCCAGGATGTTTGAACTGACGGTGACTGCCACGTGTTTTTACGAGTCGCCAGCCATCCGTTTCCAGCATTTTCAGAACATCCTTAACTTTCATAGTGAAATTATACACTCTGAGAGTTGTGGACATAGTTCGATCAGTAGGGCTACCACCGAGGGCCGCGATTCATGCGGATGAAACAGGGTACGGAGCGGCGGCCTGATGGCGTTGATCGTGCGCATGGCGCACGCTACGTTTACTCTCGATTGAATCGTAGACTGAACACAGGGCGCCGTGTCCTTTATGGGCAGTGAGTGTAGTTTACATCATACCAAATTGTAAAACGCGCAGTCGCTCTTACGCATCCATGCGTCCGCGACATTCGCACATCCCTGTGCAGCATAAAAAAACGGGCGCCGAAGCGCCCGTTCAAACAACTTTTTCTTATTATTAGAAGCTGTGCTTGATGCCCACTTCGAACCCGTTATTAAACTGAGTTTCAGTGTACGTCCACGTACCCACCAAGTCATCATCCAGGCTATAGCTAGAGCTTTCCTTTGACATGTTCTTGCCATCGGCGTACAGGGCGAACAGCGTGGTGCGCTTGGACAGCGAATGATCCAGACCCAGCGCCCACAGGCTTTGATCATCACCAAGATCGTTGCGGGCATACTGGGCTTTCAGGGTGTTGGCGCCGAATTTCTGCGCCAGGCCCAGCGACCAGGCGGTGACGTCATCGCCACCATTGTCGGTCCTTTCAATGATGCCGTTGACCGTGGTGTCGCCGAAGCTGTAGCCGACACCCACTTTATTGCCGTCGGTACCAGCATCGTTATCGGCATGCGCATAGGTCACGTACAGCGGGCCGTTGCTGTAATTAAACTGCGCGCCCCACGGGTTCGCGCCGCCATCCACGCCGTTTTCCGTGCCGTACTGCAAATGGCCGCTGAAGCCGTTCATGTTGGGCAGGAACCAGATCACGGCATCGCCGATGCCGGAGTGGAACGCACCCAGGCCGTTGGTGACGGAACCACGGGCATCGCCGATGGTGTCGCCGAACAGCTCCAGACCGTCGGTGGCCGTCTTGTAAGGCTGGCCATGGGCGCCGAGGGCCACGGTGCCGAAGTTGCCTTGCAGACCGAGGTAGGCGTCCTTGTTAGGACCAAACAGCAGGTCGCTGCCGCCGCCGCCGCCCGCGTTACCGGTGACATTGACCCAGGTCTTCAACAGGAACACGGCCTTGAGGCCGTTGCCGAGGTTCTCCCAGCCGGAAATGGTCAGATCCGAACCGCCGGGGCTGACATCGCTGGCCCTGTCGCTACGGCTGTCTTCGCCGTAACCGTATTCATCATTGACGTAGTCATAGCTTGTCCAGTAGCTGTTGACTTTCGTTTTTACCGAGCTGACGGAGGCAGACAAATTGCCGCTGATGGTGACGTTGCCTTCGTCGGCCATGGCGTACGGGGCCGCCAGTGCGCCTGCAATGGCGACTGCAAGAAGTTTCTTATTCATTCGTTTCTCCTTAAATCGAAGTTTCAATATTTGAAGTTTTAATATTTGGTGTCTATTGACGTCAATGGACAAGCGAAACTTACCACCCCTTTAGCGCTTGTGCAACAGTTTTTCTTAAAAAAACTACAGTCCCTGCCGATATGTTGCTTTCATGCAACATGCTTGGCGGCGAGGTAGGTCGGATCAAGCGTAGCGGATCCGACGTTTGGTGTGTCGGTTCCGCCTTCGGCTTGAACCGACCTGCGATTACTTATCGTAGTGGAACCGGCACTGAGCGATGTAGATTACGCCCGCCTCGACGCGGTAGACCAGGCGATGTTCCTTGGTGATACGACGCGACCAGAAACCGGCCAGCGCATGTTTGAGCGGCTCGGGTTTGCCGAGACCGGTAAACGGATTACACTTGATGTCGGCGATAAGGGCTTCGATACGTGTCGCGAGAGAAGGATCGCGCCTACGCCAGTAAGCGATATCCTCACGCGCGTGCCTTGACCACCAAACCTCAACGGCGACGGGCAATCTCGGCCCCGATTTCCTTTGCCGCCGAACGCAGGCGCGCGGCGTTCTTCTTGCTGCCGAGAAGGTGCAGGGTTTCCTTCCAGGACTCGATCTCCTTCGCCAGAATAATCACCACGTCACGGCCGTCCTCGCGCGTGACCGTGACCGCCTCTTCGGCGTCAATGACGTCTTCGATCACCTTGTCTGGGTTTTTCCGGAAGCGTTTGTACGAGATAGCGCCCATAGTGGTCTCCTGTCGCCAGCAAGTGTATACCCGATTGGGATGACGAGCCAACCCCTTGACCTCGCCATTTGTGAAGGTTGGACAGGGTAGCGAGGTAGAGGCAGGTCAAGATCAAGCGTAGCGGATCCGACGTTTGGTGTGTCGGTGCCGCCTGCGGCTTGAACCGACCTGTGATTCCAACCCAAGAACTGGCGGCCGAATAAATTCGGCCCTGCCACAATTTTGCAGGTGCGAATTCATTCGCACCTTTAACCTGGACAACCCTCCGCTGCAATGCGCTGCGCTTCGCGCCCTGCGGGCTGGCTTTACTTGCCGGCCAAAGGCACACCGCAGTGGCGCGCGGCCAGGCGCAGCTTTTGGTCACGGGTGGCGAGCGGCAGGCCTTCACGCAGGGCGAGATCGAGGTAGGAGGCATCGTAAGCGGAGAGCTTGTGTTCGCGCGCGAGGGGCAGAATTTTATGCAGGGTGTAATCCAGCCGGGCTGCGTCTACCTTTATCTCCAACCCTTTCAGCAGTTCAGCAAAGTAGGCCGCATCGGCTTCGCTGAGACGGTTTTTACGTTCAGCGACTATCAGGCCATTTGCCACCTCCAAAGGCCAGATGCCGGGCACCAGTGCTTCACCTGTTTTCAGGGATTGCAGGATCGCAATGGCATGGCTGTCCCGTTCATCCTCAAAGGCCCAGGACAGTGTCACTGAGCAGTCGAGCACAAAACGCACTATTCGCGACCCTCGTCGATCATTTCCCGTAGTGACAGGCCGCCCAGACGCTTCCCTTTGCTGAAGGCCAATAGCTGCTTGATGACTTCCCCCACATCAGGCCGCTCCCCGCTGGGCACGGGAACAAGCTGGGCAACGGGCGCTCCGTGCCGGGTTATGGTAATCTTTTCCCCCTGTTCGACTTTATCCAGCAGGCGGGACAAATGGGTTTTGGCTTCAAAGGCACCGACGGTTTTCATGCCACATCCTTCCGGTTGGTCTAGTTGGTCAACCAGTTTATAATGATCCTGCCTGTTGTCAAGCCAGCGAGGTTCGCTTGAGCACTCCCGGACGTAACGACCCCTGCCCCTGCGGCAGCGGCCTGAAGTACAAGAAGTGCCACGGCGCGGCGGCGGCACCCGCTGCACCCGTCGCCACGACCACCGCCACGCGCCCCTGCGGCGATTGTTCGCTGTGTTGCGACGGCTGGCTGAAGACCCATGTGCTGGGACAGGACATCTCGCCCGGCCACCCCTGCCCCTACAGCGACGGCCATCACTGCACCATTCATGAGACGCGCCCGCAAGACCCCTGCCGCGTGTTCTTCTGCGGCTGGGCCCAGGCCGGCAGCCATTTACCGGAGTGGATGCAGCCCAACCAGTGCGGCGTGATCGTGCTCACCGGCCGCTCGGCCTGGCGCGGCCAGCCGGTCGACGTGCTGGTGTCCGCCGGGCGCGACCCGGAGCCGCGCGTGCTGGCGTGGTATCAGGCCTACTCCATCAGGCACGTGCGGCCGTTTATCTATCAGTCGGGGGAACAGTGGTTCGGCTTCGGGCCGCCAGCCTTTCAGCAGGAGATCGCGGCGCGGGCATCAAGGGGTGAGGCGTTGTGGACTTGAAATACAGTAGCGAGTAGCAAGTGACAAGTAGCAAGATAAAAACAAATACGTGCGCCTTAATTCTTGCTACTTGTCACTTGCCACTGCAGTTAAATGGCTGGGGGACGAGGATTCGAACCTCGGTTAACGGAGTCAGAGTCCGTGGTCCTACCGCTAGACGATCCCCCAATAAGACAGTGGCAAGTAGCAAGTTTAAAGTGGCAAGTGATCAACTATTTAGCCGGGTCGTAGCGACGAATCAGGCCTTGAATCATACGCGAGATTTCGGTGGCTTCCTGTATGAGTGTGAGTGCCAGCGGTTTATCCAGGAAGCCGGCTTCGATGCCGATATACAAGCTGGGTGCGTAACTCGCCGCAGGAGCCCTTGGCTATTCTCAGGAAACGGGAGAACTCCTTTGCTGAGTCACGTTCGTAGCCCTCAGCGATATTTGAGGGAACGGATAGAGCCGAGCGGGTGACCTGATCTTTGAAGCCCAATTCCTTGCAAAGGCGAAGAGCTTTGTACACCTCTACGCTCAAACGACAACTGCGCTTCCATACCTCAAGGTTTTCAAGGGCCTCCATGCCCTTATCTTGCCACTTGATACTTGCAACTTGCTACTATCGTTTCGAATATTGCGGTGCCTTGCGGGCCTTGTGCAGGCCGACCTTTTTGCGCTCCACTTCGCGCGCGTCACGGGTGACGAAGCCGGCCTTGCGCAATACCGGGCGCAGGCTTTCGTCGTAGGCCATGAGGGCGCGGGTGATGCCGTGACGGATGGCGCCGGCCTGACCGGTGGCGCCGCCACCACGCACGGTGACGTTGATCTCAAACCGGTCCATCAGTTCTACGCTCTCCAGCGGCTGGCGCACCATCATGCGCGAGGTCTCGCGCCCGAAGTAGTTTTCCAGGCTGCGGCTGTTGACGGTGATGGCGCCCTTGCCAACCTTGAGGAATACGCGCGCGGTCGCCCCTTTGCGGCGGCCGGTGCTGTAATGTGTGGTGTCTGTCATATGGAATTCCGTGTGGTGTCTAGAAGTCGAGCGACTGCGGCTGCTGCGCGGTGTGCGGGTGCGCGGCGTCCTTGTAGATTTTCAGTTTGCGGAACATGGCGCGCCCGAGCGGGTTTTTCGGCAGCATGCCTTTTACCGCCTGCTCCAGCACCCGCTCCGGGAACCTGGCCAGCAGCTTGCCGAGGGTGGTGGTCTTCAGGTTACCGATGGTGCCGGTGTGATGCTGATACAGCTTGTCGTTGAGCTTGTTGCCGCTCACCCGCACATGGCCTGCGTTGACGACCACGATGTAGTCGCCGGTATCGACGTGGGGGGTGAACTCGGCCTTGTGCTTGCCGCGCAGACGGCGCGCGATTTCAACGGCGAGTTTGCCCAGGGTCTTGCCGGTGGCATCGACCACATACCAGTCGCGCTGCACGCTCTCCGGCTTGGCACTGAAGGTTTTCATGTAAAACTGCTCCTGACGGCACGAAAGACCGGAAATAATACCGCAATCCTGCCGCCCCGGCAAGGGTGCTGCGGGTCTGACGCCGAGGCCACGCCACCCCCAAGCCGGTTAAATCTTCAGCCGCTCCACCACCCGACCGTGGACGAGGTGCTCGTCAATGATCTCGTCAATATCGTCCTGATCCACATAGGTGTACCAGACGGCCTCCGGATACACCACCACCACTGGCCCTTCCGCACAGCGGTCGAGACAACCGGCGCTGTTGATGCGCGCCTTGCCCGGCCCTGCCAGACCCAGCGCCTGGGTGCGCTCCTTGGCATAGTCGCGCATGGCCTGTGCGCCGCAATTATTGCAGCTGGTCTTGCCCGGCTCGCGCTGGTTGGTGCAGAAAAACACATGATGACGATAATAGGTCTCGGACACGGCGCATGCTCCGGCAGTTTTGGGTACAGCGCGCATTGTAACGCAGCGGCTGGATCACCGCTGTCCCGCCGGCCCCAGGCGCTCCGGCATGGCCTCAGGCATATACCCCTCCCCCTTGACGGGGAAGGAGGCTGCCGTCAGGCAGCTTGCGCAGCCTGACCTACACTCCTTGTGAGCTTATGCGTAAACTGCATTCATGGATACCCGCAACCCATCACCGCTGGACCAACTGATTTGTCGCTTCGATCAGGCGCTGCGCACGGTGTGCGCCCCGGCCCGTGCCGGACGCGCCTCACCCGCGCAGGGCGTGAGCGACACCGGGCTGGATACCCGGCAAAAATCCGTTGCGGCACGGCTGATGCGCGTCAATCACGCCGGCGAGGTCGCCGCCCAGGCCTTGTACCGTGGCCATGCCTTCAGCGCGGCCACGCCTGCCGTGCGCGCCCAGATGGAGCGCGCGGCGCGCGAGGAAAGCGATCACCTGGCCTGGTGCGAACAGCGTGTGCGCGCGCTGGGCAGTCACACCAGTTTCTTGAACCCGCTCTGGTACACAGGCTCGTTTGCACTCGGCGTGGTGACGGGGCTGGCAGGGGACACATGGAGTCTCGGCTTTGTGGCGGAGACCGAGCGCCAGGTGGTGCGGCACCTCGATGGCCATCTGGCGCGGCTGCCCGAGGCCGATGCGCCGAGCCGGGCGATTCTGGCGCAGATGCGCGCCGATGAGGCCGCGCACGCGGCCCAGGCCATCGAGGCGGGCGCAGGCGAACTGCCGCCGCCGGTCAAAACGCTGATGCAGTTGACCGCGCAGGTGATGACACGCACGGCCTACTGGCTGTAGCCAGCTACAACGGCACTTTCTTCTTTTTCTTCTTTTTCTGTACCTTGACCAGCTTCTTCAGGCGCCCCATCTTGGGGATGTTCTGGCCGTAGAATATCTCCGCCATCTCGTGCTTCAGGCTCTGTTTGATATTCTTGCGCTCTTCCGGATCGACCCCTTCCTTGCTGGTGCCGAACAGGTAGTTGTTCAGATCGAACTCCTTGAGCAGCATCTTGGTATGGAAGATATTTTCCTGATAGACGTTGACGTCGATCATCTGGTAGCGGTCGCGCGTCTCTTTGGCGATGAAGTTCTGGATCGAGTTGATTTTGTGGTCGATAAAATATTTCTTGCCGCTGACATCACGGGTAAATCCGCGCACGCGATAATCCATGATCACGATGTCGGAGTCGAAGCTGTGCACCAGATAGTTCAGGGCGCGCAGCGGTGAGATACGCCCGCAGGTGGACACGTCGATGTCGGCGCGAAAGGTGCTGATGCCGTTGCCGGGGTGGCTCTCCGGGTAGGTGTGCACGGTGATGTGGCTCTTGTCGAGGTGGGCGACCACCGCGTCAGGCAACGGGCCGGGCGTCTCGGCGTTGCTCATGTCCCGCGCCAGGGTGGGCTCTTCGGAGATCAGCATGGTGACACTGGCGCCCTGCGGGTCGTAGTCCTGATGCGCGATATTGAGGATGTTGGCGCCAATCAGGTTACACACCCCGGTCAGGATATCGGTGAGCCGCTCGGCATTGTAGACCTCGTCGATGTATTCGATGTAGTCGCGGCGCTGCTTGATCGATCTGGTATAGCAGATGTCGTAAATATTGAAGCTCAAGGTCTTGGTCAGGTTGTTGAACCCTTGCAGCTTGAGCTTCTTGAGCTGTTTCACCATGCCGTATCAATCTCCAGGTCTAGGCCGACGCGTCGCTGGTCGCCGGGGCGGACAGATAAATGAATTGTACCGTGTTGCCGTCCGGATCCATGCAGTAAAAACTGCGCGAGCCGTCGCGGTGCGTGCGCGGCGCGGCCTTGATGGCCACGCCCGCAGCCTGCAGGTAGTCGTGCCAGGCATCCACCTGGGCGGGGCTGTCGAGCACAAAACCCAGGTGGTCCAGGCGCTGATGCAGCGGCGGGTCAAATGCAGCGGGGTTATGGTGCAGGGCCAGATTGTCGCTGCCCGAGGTAAGATAGAGATTGCTGGCGTCCGGCCGCCAGTCCACCTGCATGCCCAGCAGGTCGACATAAAAGCGCTCGCAGGCAGCGAGGTCATGCACCTTGAGGGCAAGATGGCGCAGGCCAACGAGGCCTGTTGGGCGTGCTCCGCTCAACGCCGCTCAACCGGTCTGGATGATTTCATAGTCGTGGGTAATGACAGCGCTCTTGTTCAGCATCATGGACACCGAGCAGTATTTTTCTGCCGACAGTTCCACCGCACGCCTTATCGACTCTTCCTTCACATCGCTGCCGCTCACAATATAGTGCAGATGTATGCGGGTGAATACCTTGGGCACGGTGTCTGCACGCTCGGCGCTGATCTCGACGCTGCAACCGGCGATGGTCTCGCGCCTTTTCTTCAATATCTCCACCACATCAAACGCGGTGCAGCCGCCCAGACCCATCAACACCATCTCCATCGGCCGCACGCCGAGGTTCTTGCCGCCCGCCTCCGGCGGGCCGTCAAGCACCACCGAGTGCCCGCTGCCGCTTTGCGCAACAAACGAGCTGTCCTCGATCCACTTCACGCGCGCCTTCATCATGGGCGGGTATTATGCGACGTTTGCGGCGTGGAAAACAGGGCAGTCAGGGCCGCGCCGGGGTCGGGCGCCACCATAAAGGCCTCGCCCACCAGAAAGGCATGTACGCCGTGCTCACGCATCAGAGCCACATCCTGCGGTGTATGGATCCCGCTCTCGGTAACCACCAGGCGCCCGGTCGGAATCCGGTCGAGCAGGTCGAGCGTGGTGGCGAGCCGGGTCTCGAAGCTGCGCAGGTCGCGGTTGTTGATACCGATCAGGCGTACATCGAGTTGCAGCGCACGCTCCAGCTCGTCGCTGTCGTGCACTTCCACCAGCACGTCCAGCCCGAGGTGATCGGCGAGTCCGGTGAGCTCATGCAGTTGCGCGTCACCGAGGGCAGCGACGATCAGCAGAATACAATCGGCGCCCAGCGTCCGCGCCTCATAGATCTGGTAGGCATCAATGACGAAGTCCTTGCGCAGCGCGGGCAGCGTGGTCACCGCCCGCGCCTGCTGCAGATAACTGTCGTCGCCCTGAAAGAAATCGCGGTCGGTCAGCACCGACAGGCAGGCGGCGCCCGCCTGCTCATAGCTCTGCGCGATGGCGGCGGGCTGAAAATCGGCGCGTATCACCCCCTTGCTGGGCGAGGCCTTTTTGATCTCGGCGATGACGGCGGCGTCACCACCGGCAATTTTCGCCTCCAGCGCCGCCACAAAACCGCGCGGCGCAGACATGGCTGCGGCACGCCGGCTCATCTCGCGCAACGGCAGGGCCGCACTACGCTCGGCGACCTCCTCGGCCTTGCGCTTGAGTATTTTTTGCAGAATGTCTGCGGCCATCAGCGCTGACTGAAAGCGATGAGCGCATTGAGCTTGTCGCGCGCTGCGCCGCTGGCAATAACCTGCTGCGCCGTGCGCACACCCTGCTCCAGGTCAGGCGCAAGCCCCGCCACATAAATGGCCGCACCGGCATTGAGCGCCACGATATCGGTCGCCGGGCCGGGGGCGCCATCAAGCAGCGCACGGATCAGTGCCAGGCTCTCTGCCGGGCTCGCCACGACCAGCCCTGCCACCGCGGCGCGTGTCATGCCAAACTGCTCAGGCGTAATGCTGTAAGTACGTACACTGCCATCCTTGAGTTCGGCGACACGGGTCGGCGAGGCAATACTGATCTCATCCATACCGTCTTCGGCATGAACCACCAGCACGTGACGGCTGCCCAGCCGCGCCAACACCTCGGCCAGCGGCACCAGCCAGTCGCCACTCCACACACCGATCACCTGATTGCGCGCGCCGGCCGGGTTGGACAGCGGCCCCAGCAGATTGAACAGCGTCCGCACGCCCATTTCACGCCGTGGCCCGACCGCATGCTTCATCGCACCGTGATGTCTGGGGGCAAACAAAAAACCCACACCGACCTGCTTGATGCACTCCGCCACCTGCTCCGGCGCAAGATCGAGATTGGCCCCGGCCGCCTCCAGCACGTCGGCACTGCCGGACTTGCTCGACACCGAACGGTTGCCGTGCTTGGCAACCACCGCGCCCGCTGCCGCCGCAACCAGCGCAGCCGCCGTCGAGATATTGAAGGTGTGCGCACCGTCGCCACCGGTACCGCAGGTATCGACCAGATGCTCGGCCTGCACCTCCACCCTGGTGCAGAGTTCCCGCATCACATGCGCGGCAGCGGCAATTTCCTCGACGGTCTCGCCTTTCATGCGCAACCCGATCAGGAATCCGGCAATCTGTGCCGGCGTGGCCTCTCCGCCCATGATGATGCCCATGACCGCAGTCATCTCATCGGCTGTCAGGTTGCGCCGCTCAGTCACGGCGCGGATGGCGGTCTGCATGTCCATGGTTACCTCAGTACCGAGTAGCGAGTGGCGAGTAGCCAGGTAAAAACGCTTTCCCTCGCCACTCGCTACTTGCTTGCAAGAAATTCTTTAGTAAATCGTGCCCATACTGGGTCAGGATGGATTCGGGATGAAACTGCACGCCTTCGATCGCGAGCGTCTTGTGGCGCACGCCCATGATCTCATCCAGCTTGCCTTGCGCATCCTGGGTCCAGGCAGTGACCTCCAGGCACTCCGGCAGCGATTCCTTTTCGATCACCAGCGAGTGATAGCGCGTCGCCTCAAACGGGCTCGGCAGACCCTTGAATACCCCCTGGCCGGTGTGATGAATCATCGAGGTCTTGCCGTGCATCAGCTCACGGGCGTGGACGATCCTGGCGCCGAATGCCTGGCCGATGCTCTGGTGGCCGAGACATACACCGAGCAGCGGGATTTTGCCCGCGAACTGTTTGATCACCTCCACGGATATGCCCGCCTCATTCGGCGTGCACGGCCCCGGCGAAATCACAATCTGTGCCGGTGCGAGTTTTTTGATGTCGGCCAGTGTTATCTGGTCGTTGCGAAACACGCGCACGTCCGCGCCCAGCTCGCCCAGATACTGCACCAGGTTGTAGGTGAACGAATCGTAGTTGTCGATCATCAGGAGCATGGCGTTGCCTCCGCCGTGACATCAGAACCTCTCGACGCCGTCACTGCTGCGCTGATCAAGGCCCGCGCCTTGCTCATGGTCTCCTCCCACTCCGTGCGCGGCACCGAGTCGGCCACTATGCCGGCACCCGCCTGCACGTGCAGCAGGCCATCCTTGAGCACGGCGGTACGGATCGCAATCGCGGTATCCATGTTGCCATTCCAGCCGAGATAACCTACCGCGCCGGAATAGATGCCGCGCTTGACCGGCTCCAGTTCATCAATAATCTCCATGGCGCGGATCTTGGCCGCGCCGCTCACCGTGCCCGCCGGAAAGGTGGCGCGCAATGCATCCAGCGCGGTCATACCGGGCTGCAACTGCCCCGTGACGTTGGAAACGATATGCATCACATGCGAGTAGCGCTCCACCAGCATTTTTTCGGTGAGTCTGACGCTGCCGGTCCTGGCCACGCGTCCGACGTCGTTGCGCCCCAGGTCTATCAGCATCAGATGTTCGGCGCGCTCCTTCGGATCGGCCAGCAGCTCCTGCTCCAGCGCACGGTCTTCCTCGTCGCTGCCGCCGCGCTTGCGGGTGCCCGCGATGGGGCGCACGGTAATGACGCCATCTTCAAGCCGGGTAAGAATTTCCGGCGACGAGCCGACCACCTGGAAATCACCCAGCGTCAGATAATACATGTACGGCGAGGGGTTCAGCGCCCGTAACGCACGGTACAGACCGAGCGCGCTGCCCTGATAGGGCGCACTCAAACGCTGCGACAACACCACCTGCATGATGTCGCCCGCCACAATGTACTGCTTGGCGCGCACAACAGCGTGTTCGAAGCCCTGCTGCGTAAAGCCGGAGACAAAATCTTCCTCCCGCAGGGGATGCGCGGTGTCCGGCGTGCGCGGCGTGGCGCGCTGCAGGCACCCGGCCAGCTCATCGAGCCGGGCGTGCGCCCTGTCCCAGGCGTTGTCGAGCGCCGGATTGACGTGGATCACCAGATACAGTTTGCCGCCCAGATTGTCGAATACCACCACTTCGTCCGACACCATCAGCAGAATGTCCGGCGTGCCCAGCGCATCCGCTTTGCGTGCCTTGCTGCCCAGCCGTGGCTCGATATAGCGCACCGTGTCGTAGCCGAAATAACCCACCAGACCGCCGGTAAAACGCGGCAGCCCGGTAGCGGGTGCAATCTTGTAGCGGGCCTGAAATTGCTCAATCCAGCCCAGCGGGTCATCGCTCTGCGTGTGCTCGGTGATGGCGCCGTCCTTTTCCACTGTAATGTCGTGGCCGGAAACGCGCACGAGGGTGCGGCAAGGCAAGCCGATGATGGAGTAACGCCCCCATTTCTCGCCACCCTGCACCGATTCGAACAAATAGGAATAAGGTGCGGTCGCTCCCGGCGTCCTGTCTCCCGCGACACTAGTACGTCCGTGTGCGTCGTCTGCCAGCTTGAGGTAGACACTGAGCGGGGTCTCGAGGTCGGCACTGACCTCGCGCACCAGCGGGATACGGTTATAGCCCTGGCCGGCCAGGGTTTGGAATAGTTGCGGTGTCATATTAAGGCAGGAGCGAGCAGCCAGTGGCGAGGGGAAAACGTTTTTCCTAGCCACTCGCTACCAGCCACTCGCCACTCGTATCAAACAGCTTCGGTAATTCTAACAGAGAATCTATTACCGCGTCAGGCTGGGCGCTGCGGATATCAACACCGTGATTGTAGCCATAGCTGACGCATACTATCTGGAAACCCGCAGCGCGCGCGGCCTCGACATCGTGTACCGAGTCCCCCACCATCAGGGAATCACCCGGCGCGACGCCAAAAAAATGCGCCGCATGCAACAATGGCGCAGGGTGCGGTTTTTTCTGCGGCAGCGTGTCGCCGCTCACCACGATGCCGAACTGCTGACGCACGCCCAGATTCTGCAACAGTGCTTCGGTGAAGCGCGCGATCTTGTTGGTGACGCAGCCGAGCGGGATGCCCTGCGCCCTGAGTGCGGCCATGCCCTCGCGTATGCCGGGGAACAAGTGGCTGCGCTGCGCGATGTTTTGATCATACAGCGCGAGAAAAACCGGCAGCGCGCGCGCCAGCACGGCGGGGTCCGGCGTGCCGTCGATATCTCCGGTAAGTGCGCGACAGATGAGCTTCTCCACGCCGTTGCCTACCCAGTCACGCACGCGCTCCAGACCCTGGGGGGGCAGACCCAGCTGCTTGAGTGTTTCGTCCACGCAAAAGGCCAGATCGGGCGCGCTGTCGACCAGCGTGCCGTCGAGATCTATCAATACCATTTTGGGGGTTTTTAAGCGCATGGATTACCTTGAAAAAGCCTCAACGCAAAGACGCGAAGGCGCAAAGGAACAATGCGATGTGGCGAGCAGCAAGTGGTAGGCCGCCCATGCGTTTAATGGTGTGGAGGCAAACATTAGATTCCATATCTTTGCGTCTTCGCGTCTTTGCGTTGAAGTTTCAGGCCTTGCCCGCTTTGGCCAATTCCGCGCGCATCTTGTTGATGGTGGCCTTGTAATCCGGGGTGCTGAAGATGGCCGAGCCGGCGACAAAGGTGTCTGCGCCCGCCTCGGCAATCTCGCGGATATTCTCGGTCTTCACGCCACCATCAATTTCCAGGCGGATGTCATAGCCACTGGCATCTATCAGTTTGCGTGCCTCGCGCAGCTTGTCCAGCACGCCGGGGATAAAGCCCTGGCCGCCAAAGCCGGGGTTGACCGACATGAGCAGAATCATGTCTATTTTATCCATCACATACTTCAGGTGATCCAGCGGCGTCGCCGGATTGAATACCAGACCGGATTTGCAGCCGAGGCTGCGCACCAGTTGCAGCGAGCGGTCGATGTGCTCGGTGGCTTCGGGGTGAAACGTAATGTAGGTCGCACCGGCCCTGGCGAAGTCCGGGATAATACGGTCCACCGGCTTGACCATGAGGTGTACGTCGATCGGCGCGGTCACGCCGTGTTTGCGCAATGCCTCGCACACCAGCGGACCGATGGTAAGGTTGGGCACATAGTGGTTGTCCATCACGTCGAAGTGCACAACATCGGCGCCCGACTTGAGCACGTTGTCGACCTCTTCGCCCAGCCGCGCGAAATCCGCCGACAGTATCGACGGCGCGATCAGATATTCTGGCATGTTCGTTCCTTAAGTTGAGACTGGTGAAATCCGGAGGGTTTTACTTTACCTGATTACACTGGAATTTTCACCCTCCCGGGCAGCAGCGGGCGGCGACTGCAACAGCCCCCACAGCGGCTGTGGTTTGGCGATCGCGTACCCCTGGGCGAAGTCGATCCCCATCTGTTGCGCGAGCGCCAGCACGGCATCATCCTCCACCCATTCGGCTATGGTCTGTATATGCATGACATGGCCGATATTATTGATGGCCTCGACCATGGCGCGGTCAATGACATTGTCTGCCATGTCCCTGACGAAAGTGCCGTCGATCTTGAGATAATCCACCGGCAGGTTCTTGAGGTAGCCAAACGACGACAAGCCGCTGCCGAAATCATCCAGCGCAAAACGGCACCCCATGCCCTTCAGCGTGGAGATGAAACGCATCGCGCGCGAGAGATGCGTCACTGCGGCGGTTTCAGTAATCTCAAAGCAGATCTGCGTGGGCTGGATATCCGCCCGCTGCAGTTGTTCGATCGCGAAATCAAGGAAGGCGTCTTCGCACAGCGATTGACCCGAGAGATTAATGGCGCAGGTAACCAGCGGGTAATCGTTGCCGTTGCCGCTTCCGGACTGGCGGCTCAGAAAGTCAAACGTGGCGCGGATGACCCAGCGATCCAGCGTGGTCATGAGGTTGTAACGCTCCGCTGCGCCGATGAATGCCATCGGCAATACCAGTTGCCCGTCGTGCGCCTTCATGCGCAGCAGCACTTCGATGTGATTACCCGCTGTGGCCGTGTTGTTGAGCGGCTGCATGACCTGGTAATACAGGCAAAAGCGGTCTTCTTCCAGTGCCTGACGTATCTGGCTTACCCATTGCATCTCGCTGCGGTGGCGGGCCAGCGCACGGTCGTCAGCCTGATAGACGTGCACACGGTTGCGCCCCTCGCTCTTGGCCACATAGCAGGCGGAGTCCGCCGCAGAAAGCACTTCGGCCAGGCTTGCGCTCTCGCCATGGATCGGCACCAGACCGATGCTGGCGCCCACATCGAACGTCTTGCCCTCCCAGGCAAAACGGAATTTCCTGGCCATGGCGCACAGGTCGTCGGCAATCTCCCACGCCTTGTCGAGCGGACATCCGTGCAGCAATACGCCGAATTCGTCACCGCCCAGACGCGCCAGAATGTCGTTCCCGCGCACCCGCTCCTGCAGGCGTCCGGCAAGTTGCTTCAGCAGCTCATCGCCCGCCATATGACCGCAGGTGTCGTTCACCACCTTGAACTGGTCAAGATCGATGTAGCACACCGCATGCTGTTTGCCGTCTTCGCGTGCACTCTCCAGCGCCTGCTTGAGACAGAGCTCGAATTCGCGCCGGTTGAGCAGCCCGGTGAGGGGGTCGTGGCGCGCCTGATAGACAATCTGGTTGGCCATCACCCGCGCCTGGCTTACATCATGAAACACCAGCACCACACCGGTGATCGCGCCCTGCCGGTCACGAATCGGGGCAGCAGAATCTTCAATGGAAAACTCCACGCCATCACGCCGGATCAGCGCTGCGTCGCAGTCAAGCGCAGCGCTGCGCTGCTCGCGCAGCACCAGCGCCGCCAGGCACTCGACGGGCTCTCGCGTAAGCTCGTGAATGGCGTTAAATACACGCGCCAGCGGCTGACCTCGCGCCTCAGCCACCGACCAGCCGGTGAGTTGCTCGGCGACAGGGTTCATGTAGTCTACTCGCGCCTCGGCATCGGTGGTTATCACCGCATCGCCGATGGATTGCAGCGTGACCTGGGCGCGCTCCTTTTCCTGGAACAGGGCTTCCTCGGCCTGCTTGCGCTCGGTGACATCCTGCACTGTGCCAAGGGAACTCAGTGGTCGGCCCTGCCCGTCGTAGAACGTCTCGCAGCGCTCGTGCACGTATTTCACGCGCCCGTCCTTCATGCGCAGCCTGTGCACGATGTCGTAGGGGATGCGAGTCTGTACCGATTCGGTATACGTGCGGTTGACGAAATCACGGTCGTCGGGATGGATCGTGTCGAGGAAGGTCTCATACGAGGGGTCAAATTGCGCGGGGTCAAGCTCGAAGATACGGTAGACCTCGTCTGACCACTTGAGATCGTTCTGCACGAGATCGAGCTCCCAGCTGCCGAGCCGCGCGATGCGCTGCGCCTCGTTCAACAGCGCCTCGCTGGCGCACAGAGCCTGCTCCGCCTGCTTGCGCTTACGGCGCTGCCCGGCCTCGCGCAGCTCGCGTTCGACCACCACGTTCAGGCGCACGAGCCGATCCTTCATGACGCAGTCGCTGGCACCCGAGTGCATCGCCTCCACCACAGCCTCCTCGCCGATATTGCCGGAGACGATGATGAACGGTATGTCATGTCCACACCGTTTCAGCAGCTCCAATGCTGTTGGCGCGCTGAAATGCGGCATGGTGTAATCGGAAAGGATGATGTCCCACGGCTCCGCCAGGGCGGCGGCCATGGCCTGCCCCGTATCCACCCGCTCATGAGTGGGGGCATAGCCGCCGTGCGCCAGCTCGCGCAGCAGCAGCAAGGCATCGTCTTCCCTGTCCTCGACGATCAATACTCGGAGTGGTATTGTCATTCCCACCTCTGGCACGGGGCACGAACTGCCGCCAACCTTGCCGCACCGTGACCGGAACCACGTGTGAATACCGCAACTGCGGCACACCCCGCTGTCAGCAGGTGACCCTTGCAACTCCAGCCTGAGCAACTGCCAAGGCGCTCGAAATCCCGCTACACCGCAAGCACCTGCCCGCGAATAATGCACTAAAAAACTGGGGTATGCCACTGGCCGGCACGCGCACAACAACCCTGCATGCAACCTGACGTGCGGCGCACCCCATCAAGCCGGCGCCTCCCTGCCCGCCTGGGGTTCCAGCGTGAAGTAAAACGTCGCCCCGCGCTCCACCGCGCCCTCGGCCCAGATGCGTCCGCCATGGCGCCGGACGATGCGCTGCACCGTCACCAGGCCGATGCCTGTGCCCTCAAACTCGGTCGCCCCGTGCAGGCGCTGGAAGGGGGTGAACAGTTTGCTCGCGTAGGCCATATCAAAACCCGCGCCATCGTCACGCACAAAATACACCTGTTCATCCTGCAGACGCGCCACGCCCAACTCGATCACTGCCCGCGCATGGCCTGCGGTAAACTTCCATGCATTCCCCAGCAGATTATGCAGCAGGATGCGCAGCAGGCGCGCATCGCCGTGTACTACGATATCCGGGGCAACCACTGTGGTTACCTCGCGCGCGCCATTCTGCCGGGCAAGATCGGCCAGAATGTCTGCGGCAAGAGCGCTCAACGAAACCTCACCGTAGCGGACAGGCGCACGTATAACCTGTGACAGGCCAAGCAAGGCCTCAATGATCTCCGACATGCGGCGGCTGGCATTATCGATGCGCTGCAGATAATCCACCCCGGCGGCATCCAAACGCGCCGCATACTCCTCAATCAGGGCCTGCGAGAAACCATGGATGGCACGCAATGGCGCACGCAGATCATGCGAAACTGAATAGCTGAAGGCCTCGAGTTCCTGATTGAGCGCAGTGAGCGCCTCGGTGCGCTCGGCAACGCGCCGCTCCAGCTCGAGATTGAGCCGCTGCAGCTCCTGTTCCGTGCGCTTGCGCAGCGTCACGTCCTGTACCGCGCCGATCATACGCTGCGCCACACCCACATCGTCATAGGTCACGTGCGCCCGCTCATGCACGATGCGCTCGCTGCCATCCGGCAACAGTATCCGGTGGTCCATGCGCAAGACTGCACCGAATTCGAGCGATACCTCAATTGCCTTTTGCAGCAGCTCACGATCATCGGGGTGGACAGTAGCCAGAAATGCATTCAGGGTCTCACGGGGTTGCTGCGCGCAGCGCCCGAATATGCGGCAGGCCTCTTCCGACGCGGTCACCTCGTCACGCGCCATGTCCCACTCCCAGTGACCCATACGCCCTATGCGTTGCGCCTGTGCCAGCCTGGCACGACTCTGCCTGAGGTCGGCAGCGATGTGCTCGGCGCGGGCGCGGGCGCGCACCTGCAGCAGGGCAATGCCGAACAACAGGGTGCTCACCAGCATGCCGCTGCCCAGCACCCACAGGGGCAGATAGGCCTGCGGTCCTGCGCCAAACCCGGGCAAAGAGACGAAGTACAGCGTCCAGGGGTGGCCACCGATGCTCACTACGCGCCTTGCTTCAAAGTGAGGATGAACCGGTGTGTTCAAAAAATGCGGGGTATTGTCGTCGTCGTACAACAGGGTGTCTATGGACATGTGCGCGCCATCGAACACCTCGAAATCGATGAGCGGGTGCTGCTGAGTGTCGTAGATGTTCGCCAGCAGGTCAGCGGCATGGAATACGCCGATGACATAGCCTTGCAGTGCCGCCCGACGCTGCTCCACGCTGTCCGCAGGCATGGCTTTGTAATAGATTGGCACAAAGGCGAGAAAACCGGGCTGGTTGGCAGGGCCCCCCGCCAGCTTGGCAATGCGCCCGCCCAGCGCCGGCCCGCCGCCGTCACGGGCGCGCGCCATGGCGCGTCTGTTCATCACTGCGCTGCCGACATCCAGCCCCAACGCCAGCGGTTCAAGGGGCTCCCCATATTCAATCGGGAAATATTCCGCTTTCTCGCGTAACACGCCGTGCTGGCCGTCACCGATGTCCCATACACGATAGTCTTCCAGCCCCTCGGCCTTGAGCCGTGCCTGAAACGCATCCAGCGTGGCAGGCGTAACGCGCGGAGCGTACTGAATGGCCGCGAGGCCTGGGTAGCGCTCCTTGAGCTTGAGGCTGGCGACAAAGGTACTGAATTCTTCTCGCGTGACGTGCTCACTCGAGACAAACAGGCCGCGCGTAGCAACCAGCGCATCAAAAAAGCGGCCCATGCGCCGCTCCACCCACACCTGCATCGTCTGCGCCGCGTTATCGAACTGCACCTGGTTGTCTGCCTGCAGGTTGCCCTGCTCGAGTCGCCAGGCAAGCACGCTCATGCCCAGGCCTATGGCCAACACGAGATAGGGTGTGGCGCGATGCCACAACACGGTCTGCAAACGGTTGAGTATGGCGACTCTATCGAGCATGATTCACTCCGCTGTCATGACTGCGGGGGCGCTTATCCCGGCGTGTTGTGCTCCACCCAGCGCGCGGCCTCGCCCACCTGTTCACGCTTCCAGAGCGGGGCGCGGGTCTTGAGTTCTTCGACCAGATAACGGCAGGCCGCAAACGCCTCGGCACGGTGCACGGCCCAGACGGCGGCAAGCACCAGGCTATCGCCGGGAGCCACGGCGCCGGTGCGGTGCACGATGAGCGCATCGATGATCGGCCAGCGCTGCATGGCCTCGGCGCAGATGGCATCGAGGTATTTCTCGGTCATGCCGGGGTAGTGCTCCAGCGTCATGCCCGTAACCGTCTCGCCCTGATTGAAGTCGCGCAGGGTACCCACAAAAACGGCGGTGGCGCCGTAGCCGCCCGTTGCTGCCCGTTGGTTTTGATAAGCGGCTAACTCGGCCCAGGGGTCGAGCGGGGTTTCACGGACGAAAATGGTCATGTCTTTAATCCAGGGCCTGGGAACTGAGACGTTTTTCACTGGCCACTGGCCCCCTGCCTCTAGCCTCCGGTGACTGGCGGGAAAAAAGCCACCTCGTCCCCATCAAATACTTGCTGCTGCGCGTCGGCATATGTGTGATTTACCGCTGCCAGCATATTGGCAGGCCACGGCGCGCCGCGCGCGACCCCGGCCCAGACCTCGGCCACACTCCGTGCATGCGCGGCCTCGACGTGCTCTTCCGTGCGCCCCATGTACTCGCGCAGGCCAGCAAAATACTTTACGCTAATCACCTTACTTCAAAGTGTAGCACCACGCACGCGTGTCAAAAACCATACATAAACTAGGCCATTTCAACCGGCGCGGCGAGGTGCACATGGTGGACGTAGGCGGCAAAGACGCCACCCGCCGCCGGGCATGCGCCGAGGGGCGCATCCTCATGCAACCCGCCACCCTCGGGCTGATCCTGCAAGGCGCCCACGCCAAGGGTGACGTGCTCGGCATCGCGCGCGTGGCAGGCATCATGGCGGCAAAAAAAACCGCCGACCTGATCCCGCTGTGCCACCCGCTGGTATTGACGCATCTCGACATCCGCCTTGAACCTGTAGCCGATGCAGCCGCGGTACTTTGCACCGCCAGCGTCGAAACGTACGGACCCACCGGCGTAGAGATGGAGGCGCTGATCGCGGTGGAAGTCGCACTCGCGACCATTTACGACATGTGCAAGGCAGTGGATCGCGGCATGACGCTGACTGACATCCGTCTCATGGAAAAAGCGGGCGGAGAATCCGGCCACTGGCAAAGAAGCAGCGCCTGATCAGTTACTCGTCTGCCGCAGGCTGCGTTGCACCCGCCGTGAGGTGAGCGGAGTCTGCCCGAGCCAGGCGGTGAAATCGGCTACTGCCTGTGGCCGGCCCAGGAAGTAGCCTTGCGCCACATCACAGCCCCAATCTGCCAGCATGTCCCACACCGCCTGACTCTCCACACCTTCCGCCACGACCCTGAGGCCCAGATGATGTGCGAGATCTATGGTGGAGTGAACAATCGCAGCAGCGCTGCCATCCTGCACCATGTTCATCACAAACGACTTGTCGATCTTGAGCGTATTCACCGGCAGCTTGGTGAGATAGGCCAGCGATGAATAACCCGTGCCAAAGTCGTCGATGGAAAGGCCTACGCCCATGGCATGCAACTGCGTCAACATGTCCAGTGCGCGCGCCGGGTCAGTCATGATCACACTCTCAGTGATTTCGATCTCCAGGCTGGCAGGCGGCACATCGTGCTCGGCCAGAGACAAGGCCACGAACTCCGCAAGCTGCTCCTCCTGCAGGTCGCGCGCCGAGAGGTTGACTGCGAGCGGTATCCCGACCCCGGCACTGCGCCACGCTGCACACTGGCGTATCGCCTCATGCAGCACAAACCGCGTCAGATCGCATATCAGGCCGGTACGCTCGGCGAGCGGGATAAAATCATCCGGCAGTATCAGGCCACGCTGCGGATGCTGCCAACGCACCAGGGCCTCGGCGCCGGCCACTTGCCCGGTTGCAAAGGCAATCTTGGGCTGGTAGTGCAACAGCAGCTGCTGTCCTGCAATGGCGTGATTGAGCTCACTGCTCAGCATCAACTGGCGCAGGCTGTCCTGATCCTGCTCCTGGTCATACAGCGCATAACCGCTATGGCTGCGCTTGGCCACGTACATGGCTACGTCCGCACGGCGCAGCAGCGTAACATTATCTGCGCCGTGCGCCGGAAACAGGGCGATGCCGATGCTGGCGCTCACCTCCAGCAGCCGTCCCTGGACATGAAACTCCACAGCCAGCGCATTGATCAGCATGTCTGCGGTGCGCATGGCCTGCTCACCCTCCGCACCGACCAGCAGCACGGCAAACTCATCGCCCCCCAGCCGGGCAACGGTGTCTGATTTACGCAGCGTGGTCTGCAGTCGCAGCGCCACCTGTTGCAGCAACTGGTCACCATACTGATGGCCGAGGCTGTCGTTCACCTCCTTGCAGCGGTCAAGATCCATCACCAGCAGCGCAAACGGCTTGCTGTCACGTGCCGCCGCACGGATGACCTGCTGCAGGCGATCCTCCAGCAAGGCACGATTGGGAAGGTTGGTAAGCGAGTCGTGCAGCGCCTGGTGCTCCAGCAACAGCGTGCTTTCGATGAGACGGGCGTTATCGGCCTCGATCGTGCGCGCCATCTGGTCGAAGGCCTGGCCAATACGCCCGAGCTCGTCATTGCCGCGCAAACCGGTCTGCGCGGTGTGATCCCCGGCGGCGAGACGTTCAGCGGTATGGACGATACGCGCCACCCGTCGCGTCACCACAAAGTGGGCAAATACCCACAGCAACAGAGCCAGGCCCGCCATGAACACGGTCGAATCCCATACATGATTCTGCACACTGTACCGCCCGGCCTGCTTGCGGTTGCGCAGGTCGTAGCGCATGTGCAGGATGCCAGTCCGCGACGGGCGCAATTCATTGCTGTGCGCACCCAGCACCACGGGATAGTAGCCGGCCACCGAGTTGCGGTCTTCCGCCAATACCACCTCACCGGCCAGCGTGTCACGGGCTCGCGCCACCATGCCCTCGTCAAAGTCCGGCAACGCCTGCTTTACCGGCATACCGATCCAGGCCCTGCGCGTGGCATGACGTATGATGTCGCCCTCATCTATCAGCACCGCATGTATCAGACCGGAGTTCGACCCTGCCGAGGCGATTTCGATTGCAGCCGCCTCCATGCCGCCCAGGCCCACCAGATACTCAAGCAGACGCTGCATGTCCGTCATGTCCTGAATCAGCTGATCACGGGCCAGGGTTTCGATGCGGTGGTCTTCGGTGCGGGTGCCCTGATACAGGGTATAGGCGCTCCATACCGCTGTCAGCAGCAGCAACAGCACAGGGATCATGATCCGCAGGGGGAACAGGAGCAACTGTTTCATGGCATCACTTTTTCAATGACACTGGCATCCAGCAATGCCGTGGCCTCCATGTCCTGGCGCAGCAATTTCTGCGCCCGCATGCTGTGTTGCATATACCTGACAGGAGCCAGCAATTCGGCCCCGGATCCACGGATCATGCGCAGGTTCCGCGCGATATCTGGAATCCGCAATAACTGCCATGCGGCCTGAATCTCGTCCGCATCCAAGGCCAGGCGCGGCCTCATGCGTGCGGCAGCGTCCTCCGGGTGCAGCTCGACATAGGCCAGGGCACGAAACCAGTTCTGCACCAGACCTGCTACCGCAGCAGCCTCACGCTCCAGATAATCGGATCGCACCACCAGTACATCAACGATCTCGCCCGGAATCTGGCTGCTGTCAAACAGTTTGGCCGCACCTTGCTGCAACAGCCGGGTGCGCACCGGCTCAAAGGTCACGACCGCATCTACCTCATGCTGCAGAAATGCCCGCTCGTGCGCAACAGCAGGCAGCGGCACTACCTGTATCTCATCCAGCGTCATGCCTGCCAGTGTAAGCGCGCGGGCAAGCACATAGGCACCCAGCGCACCGTGCTCCACCCCGATGCGTCGGCCTTTGAGATCACCCAGCCCGCGCATGCCTGCCCTGCCCAAAATCACATCGGCGCCATTGGAAACATCCATGACCAGCACCACGCGTGGCTGCTGACCAGAATCGAGCAGCAGCAGCGCCTCGTCCAGCGTGAGTGCCGCGGCCTCAACGGCGTGGTTGCGAAAGGCACGGAGAACCTCGGTCGCCGAGGCATACTCCACCAGATGTACCGGCCCACCCTCGAAGTAACCGAGATCGCGCGCCAGATACAGCGGCTCATACCCCAGCCAGACATTGGTGCCGACACGCAACGGCGGTGGTGGCTGCGGCGTACAGCCGGCCATTATCAGCGCCAGCATGCCGCTAACCAGAAGAGCCACATACCCGACGAACCTGCCCAACGTCATCCTGTGCTCCGCGCGTATTCCCCTGCCCATTTCCATTATGTATCGGCAGGATACCCTGCCACCATATCCCATAAGACGGCCAATGACGTCTATACTGGTATCCAGCTGAACCCTGCTGTCATGCGCCATGTCATTATCGCACCCTCACGCCCCTACCCACGCACGCTCCGGTCGCCCGGCCGTGTACATCAGCGCCATACTGCTCACGCTGGGCTTTGCCCTGGTCGAAGCCGTGGCGGGCTGGTGGTCGGGCTCGCTGGCCCTCTTGGGCGATGCGGCACACATGGTCACGGACAGCGCTGCACTGGGACTGGCCGCCTTCGCGGCCTGGGTCATGCGCCGCCCGCCCTCCGCCCGCCACTCCTACGGACTGGGGCGGGCCGAAGTGGTGGTGGCGCTGATCAACGGCCTGTTCATGCTCGCAATCATCGGTGCCATCGGCTGGGCGGCAGTAGAACGCCTGCAGGCGCCGCAACCTGTGACGGGCTCGGTAGTGATGGCCGTGGCCGCGGTCGGGCTGCTGGTCAACGCGCTGGTGGCGGGCCGGTTGATGCGCAGCGAGCAGTCGCTCAACCTGCGCGGCGCGCTGCTGCATGTGCTGGCTGACCTGCTCGGCTCCGCCGCAGCACTGGTCTCCGGCCTCGTGATCCACTTCACCGGCTGGACGCCGGCCGACCCGCTGCTCGCCCTCGCGATCTGCGCCCTCATCCTGTACTCCAGCCTGCACCTGCTGCGCGATGCGCTGCACATCATCATGGAGGGCGTGCCGCCCGAGCTAGACCTTGCCGAAATCGGCAACGCGCTGGCAGCCGTGCGAGGCGTGGGCTCAATCCATGACCTGCACATCTGGACGCTTTCGTCAGGGGTAGTGGCACTCTCCGCCCATGTGGTGGTGGACGACCTGCGCGGCTGGCATGAGGTGCTTGCCAGCCTGCGCGCGCTGTTGCATGAATGTTACGCCATAGACCACGTAACACTGCAACCGGAACCGCGCACTCACCCGCTCAAGCCCCTGCCCTACCCGCCGCGCACCACCCCTGAGGGATCAGAGACACCTTAATCAAACTGTCATTTTTCCCTGTCATTCTGGCGCCAGTTTCAGATCCGGCCAATAATTCAGGAGGTAGTTTCAATGCAAGTTAAACAGCTATTACGCGGCGCAGCGGCACTGATGTTGATGCTCCCCGCGTTCGCCGTGCATGCCGCAGAGATTATCAAGGTCGATGGCTCCAGCACTGTATTCCCCATCACCGAGGCGGTAGCCGAGGAGTTCCAGAAGGCCAAGCAAGGCAAACTCAAGGTGACGGTGGGCGTGTCCGGCACCGGCGGCGGCTTCAAGAAGTTCTGCCGTGGCGAAACCGACATCTCCAATGCCTCGCGCCCCATCGCAAAGAAAGAAATGGACGCCTGCAAAAATGCCGGCTTTGACGGCACATCAACCATCAGCGGCCCACGCATCGGCCCCAAGGGCGTGGAATACATCGAGCTACCGGTAGCGTTCGACGCCCTGACCGTAGTCGTGAACCCGAAGAACGACTGGATAAAGGAACTCAAGGTCGAGGAACTGAAAAAGATGTGGGAGCCAGCCGCCCAGGGCGCGATCATGAAGTGGAGCGACGTCAACCCGGCGTGGCCGAATGAGAAGCTGGTGCTGTTCGGGCCGGGCGCCGATTCGGGCACCTTCGACTACTTCACCGACGCCATCAACGGCAAGGAAAAGGCCTCGCGCGGCGACTTCACTGCGAGCGAGGACGACAACACGCTGGTGCAGGGTGTGGCGGGCAACAAGTACGCCCTGGGTTATTTCGGCCTCGCCTATTACGAGGAAAACCAAGGCAAGCTGAAAGCGGTGCCGATCATCAATAAAGGCGCCACCACGGGGGTTGAGCCTGCGCTCGGGACCGTCATGGCCGGCACTTACCAGCCGCTGGCGCGTCCGATCTTCATCTACGTGAACGCCAAGTCCATGGACAAACCGGAAGTGAAGGAGTTCATGAACTTCTACCTGAATAATGCCCCGAAGCTGGTCAAGGAAGTGGGCTATGTGCCGCTCGGCAAAGAGCACTACGAACTGGCGCTCAAGAACCTCAACAGCAAGAAGCTCGGTACGGGCTTCGGCGGTCACAACGAAGTCGGCGTCCGCGTTGAGGAACTGCTGCAGCGCGAGGGCAAGCTGTAATCCGGAGTCCTGTGGATTTTGGGTGGCGAAAGGGCGTCCTCGGGCGCCCTTTCTTTTTCCGGCCTTGCCAAGTAATAGGCCATACACAGCTCACACGGCCTGGCATCGTGGCCTGTCATCTAACTGTAACAATCGTATTTTATCATCGATTTTCTTGTCATTATTTCCTCAGCAAATCGCCCTGACCCAATGAGCCAACCAGCACCCTCACGATTTGCTTATCATATCCGGCGGCACCTGCTGGAGCGCATCATTCATGGCATCCTGTTCCTGGCGGCGTTCTCCGCCGTCGCCGTGACCATCGCCATTGTGGTTATTCTGGTGTACGAATCCCTGGGGTTTTTTGAGCATGTCTCGATTGTCGAGTTTCTGACCGACACCCAGTGGACCCCGCTGTTTTCCATCAAGCACTTCGGTGTCCTGCCGCTGGTGGCAGGCACCCTGGTAACGGCTGCGGTAGCGCTCGCCATTGCGGTACCTATCGGCACCATCACCGCGATCTACCTGAGCGAGTTCGCGCCGCACCGGGTACGCGAGACCGTCAAGCCTTTCCTTGAACTGCTGGAGGGCGTGCCAACCGTGGTGTACGGCTATTTCGCGCTGTTGTTCGTCACACCGCTGCTGCAGATCTTCATTCCCGACCTGCCCGGCTTCAACATGCTCGGCGCCGGTATCGTGATCGGCATCATGATCATCCCCTACGTAAGTTCGGTAAGCGAGGACGCGATGCGCGCTGTGCCCATGCACATCCGCGAGGGCTCCTACGCCATGGGCGCGACGCGCTTCCAGACCGCCATCCGGGTAGTAACCCCGGCCGCCACCTCCGGCATCGTGGCCGCCTACATCCTCGGCATCTCGCGCGCCGTCGGCGAAACCATGGTGGTGGCGGTCGCCGCCGGTACCCAGCCGAACCTGACCTGGAACCCGCTCGAAGGCGCGGCCACCATCACCGCCTATATCGTGCAGGTAAGCCTCGGCGATCTGCCGCACGGCAGCCTTGAGTACCAGAGCATTTTCGCAGTCGGCCTGGTGCTACTGATGATGACGCTGCTGTTTAATGTGATCGGCCACCGGTTGCGTAAACGCTTCCGCGAGGTGTACTGATGTCCAATCCTGCCGACACCAAGATCGAAGACATCCGCGCCCTCATCGGCCGCCACAAGCGCTGGGACCAGATCTTCGCCATTATCGGCCTGCTGGCGATGATGGTCGGCGTGATCACACTGATTGCGCTGTTCATGGATCTGCTCATTGACGGTTCATCGCGGCTCACCTGGCAGTTCCTCACCTCCTTCCCCTCGCGTCATCCGCTGGAGGCCGGCATCCTCTCGTCCTGGGTCGGCACCATTCTGGTGATGCTGGTCACGGCCCTGTCCGGGGTGCCGCTCGGCATCGCCGCCGGCATCTATCTTGAGGAATACGCGCCGCGCAACTGGATGACGGATCTGATCGAGATCAACGTCACCAACCTGGCGGGTGTGCCATCCATCATCTATGGCTTGCTGGCGCTGGGTTTGTTCGTGTACCAGTTCGACCTTGGCGAGAGCGTGCTCGCCGCAGGACTGACGCTCGGCCTGCTGATCCTGCCGGTGGTGATAGTAGCGACGCGCGAAGCGATACGCGCCATTCCCGCCAGTATCCGCGAGGCGGCCTATGCCCTGGGCGCCACCAAGTGGCAAACCGTCTCACAGCATGTGCTGCCCTACTCCACGGCCGGCATTCTGACCGGCGTGATCATCGGCATGGCCCGCTCGATCGGCGAGACCGCGCCGATCATCACCATCGGCGCGCTCACTTTTATTGCCTTCCTGCCGCCGTCACCGTTCACAAGTGAGCCGCCCTTTGTCTCGTTCGACTGGCTGTTCGCGCCGTTCACAGTGCTGCCGATCCAGATGTTCAGTTGGGTATCGCGGCCGCAAGCGGCATTCCTGGACAACGCGGCAGCGGCCGGTGTGGTGATCATCATCATGACGCTGGCGATGAACGCAGTGGCCATCGTCATCCGCTACCGCTTCCGCAAGCGCATAAAATGGTAACAGGGAACCCATGAACAAATCCGAGATACAGCCCGTCACACCCCCTCCCTTCCACGCATCCAGCTTAAGCCGGGTAACCAAACCGCCTGTGCCGGGTACCGGAAAGATGGAGGCAAAAGCAGCCCTGCCGCCGAGCAAGGCGCAGGTGCGCGGCCTCAATTTTTATTACGGCGGCACCGTGCAGGCGCTCAAGGACATCAACCTTGATCTGGCCGAGAAGCGCATCACCGCCCTCATTGGTGCATCGGGCTGCGGCAAATCCACGCTCCTGCGCTGCTTCAACCGCATGCACGACCTCTACCCCAACAACCGCTACGAAGGCGAGGTTCTGATCCACCCGGACAACATCAATATCCTGGGCAAGAACGTGGATCCGATTGAGGTGCGCATGCGTATCTCGATGGTGTTCCAGAAACCGAACCCTTTCCCCAAGTCAATATACGAGAACGTGGCCTACGGGCTGCGTGTACGCGACATCAAGCGTCGCAGTCTTCTGGATGACAAGGTCGAGGAGGCACTACGCGGTGCGGCGCTGTGGGACGAGGTCAAGGATCGCCTGCACGACCTCGCCTTCAATCTGTCCGGCGGCCAGCAGCAGCGTTTGTGTATCGCCCGCGCACTGGCCACCGACCCCGAGATACTGCTGTTCGACGAACCGACCTCGGCGCTCGACCCGATCGCCACGGCGTCCATTGAGGAGCTCATCACCGTACTGAAACAGAAAGTGACCATCTTCATCGTCACGCACAACATGCAGCAGGCGGCGCGTGTTTCGGACTATACTGCATTCATGCATCTGGGCGAATTGGTGGAGTTCGGCGACACCGACATCATGTTCACCAACCCGACCCACAAACAGACGGAAGATTACATTACCGGCAGATACGGCTAAGGAACGCTCATAATGAAGCCCGAAATCTCGACTCACATATCACGCCAGTATAACGAGGAACTGGAAGACATACGTACGCGCGTGCTCGCCATGGGGGGCCTGGTCGAACAGCACATCGACCAGGCGTTACAGGCCCTGGTCAAGGGTGATGTGGAGCTCGCCAACACCGTCGCCACGAATGACTATGAAGTCAACCGCATGGAAGTCGCCATTGACGAGGAGTGCAACCAGATCATCGCCCGCCGCCAGCCTGCCGCGAGCGACCTGCGCATGGTAATGGCGGTCATCAAGACCATCTCCGACCTGGAGCGCATGGGCGACGAGGCGGAAAAGATCGCCCGCATGGCGGTGCGACTGGCGGACGAAGAGCGGCCCAAGAACAATTACATGGAAATCCAGTACCTCGGCAACCACGTGCGCGGCATGGTGCATGATGCGCTCGACGCCTTTGCCCGCCTCGACACCGAGGCCGCGCTGCGCGTGGCGCGCGAAGACCTGCAGGTGGACAAGGAATACGACGGCCTGATCCGGCAGATGATCACCTTCATGATGGAAGACCCGCGCACCATCTCGCGCGCGCTCAACGTGATCTGGGCCGCACGCGCACTGGAGCGCATCGGCGACCACGCCAGCAACATCTGCGAATACGTGATTTATCTGGTGAAGGGCAAGGACGTGCGCCACACCAGCCTGGAGCAGATTGAAAGGGAATTACACCCACAAAAATAGACTGGATGCGTTTGCGTTTAACACCTGAACGCCACCATGTGATCCACGTCATAGCGTATCCCTACCTGCTCGCCTATCGCATGGTTGTGGTGGCTGGGGAATAGAGACAACACCTTCGAGCCGGTCGGCAGGCGCAGGGTGTACATGATCTCCGCGCCCTTGAATGCCTTGTGCAACACCTCGGCTCGCAACGGCGAGGCATCATCATGCACAATATCATCCGGCCGCAGCAGCACCTCCACCGAGGTACCCTGCGGCCATGGGTAAGCGCGATTGCCCTGTATCGCGCCCACTTCGGTCTGCACCGTATCGGGTGTCATCAGGGTACCGCGCATCAGCACCCCCTGACCGATAAAATCGGCCACGAAGCGATTACTGGGTTCGTGGTACAGGTTGTAGGGCGTATCCCACTGCAACACCCGGCCTTCGTCCATCACCCCGATCTGGTCGCCCCAGGCAAAGGCCTCGTGCTGGTCATGCGTAACAAGTATCGCGGTGCTGCCCTGGCCTTTCAGAATGGCGCGCACCTCCTGGCTCAGGCGCTCGCGCAACTCGACATCCAGATTGGAGAACGGCTCATCGAGCAGAATCAGCGCGGGCTGCGGCGCCAGCGCCCGGGCCAGCGCCACGCGCTGCTGCTGGCCGCCGGACAGCTCATGCGGATAACGCCCCCCCAACCCCTCCAGCCCGACCACCTCCAGCAGCCGCCGCGCCATGTTGTCGCGCGCCTTGCGGGTGAGGCCGCGCAGGCCGAAACAGATGTTGTCTGTAACACTGAGGTGCGGAAACAGCGCGTACTCCTGAAACACCATGCCCATCTGGCGCAGTTCCGGCGGCAACAGATAACCGGGGCGTGAAATACTGTGGCCGCTCAGCGTAATCTCGCCCTGCACCACCGGCTCGAAACCGGCCACGGCGCGCAACGCCGTAGTCTTGCCGCAGCCGGACGGCCCCAGCAGGCACACCAGCTCGCCCACATTGACGTGCATGGAGAAATCACGCACCGCCACCTGCTCCTGATAGCGGCATTCGATCTTGTCCAGTTTCAGCAGGGCACTCATGCGGCCTATCATAGCAAATTTGCGCGCATCAGCCTGTAGGCGGGCTGCTGCGTCAAGACAAGAGTCTATATTCAAGGGCCACTGGGAACCATTGCCGCTTCGAGCTATCATAGGGCCATGGCGAACTACTGCAGCAAGCTGTCTACCATCCTTTTATTTGCCTTGCTGCAATGTTTTTCGCCGCTGTTGCACGCCCATGTTGACGCGGAATCTCACGCTCTATCCGGCATCCATCAGCACGTGACTGTGGAGTTGTACTGCCTCGACGGTGACCAGTCCCACTGCCACGATGCCCAGGTGCTGGATACCCAGGCTGTCGCGGCAACGCAGACCTTCCCCAAGAAGCCTTCCAACGCCATCCATGCCGGTGCGCTGACATTCCCTCTCTCCTCGGCACAGGCACAGACCCGTCTTGCGGCTACCCCCCCGGCCAGCACCGCCGTCCCACGCTGGCACTTTGCCTCACCCCCCGCGCACGCCCCGCCTTACCTCTTTTAATCTCCCGCAGTTCATAGTTTTTTAGTCGCCAGCTGCATTCGGGCGAATTTGGAAAACGGTTCCACTAATTCAGCAGGCCTGGCTGTTTGATGTCAGGCTACAGGAGTACAGGGTATGCGCAAGTTGCGTGTGAGCTGTCTGCTATTGAGCAGTATTTTTAATGTCACGGTGCTGCATGCCGGTGATGATATTGCGCTGTCGGCGCAACAGGCACAGGCGCTGGACATCATGAGCGCACCCCTGCAGAAACAGGACGCCGCATTGGGTGCGGGACTTCCCGCGCACGTCGTCATTCCCAACAACCAGATGCACGTGGTCAGCGCGCCCACGGACGGCTTTGTGCAGGCCATGCTGGTAGCGGTGAATGAGGAAGTGAAACAGGGACAGGCGCTGGCACGCCTGCAAAGCCCTGCGCTGGTCGAAGCGCAGCGCGCATTTTTGCAGGCGCTGGCGCACGCGCAGTTACAGCGCGACAATCTCAGCCGCGATCAGGCATTGTTCGATGAAGGCATCATCGCGCAGAGCCGCTATCTGGCGACCAAAAATGCATACGCCGAGGCCGCCGCCGAGCTGGCCGGGCGCGAGCAGTTACTGGCGCTCTACGGCATGAGCGCATCGGCCATCAAGCGTGCGCGCGACCAGCGCACGCTGAACAGCACGGTCGAGATCGTCTCGCCCATCGCTGGCGTGGTACTGGAGCAACTGGCGGTCGCCGGCCAGCGCGCCGAGGCAACGGCGCCGCTGTATAAAGTGGCGAGTCTTGCGCCACTGTGGCTTGAGATCGCCGTGCCGCTGTCCGGCGTTGCGCAGACAGCAGCAGGCAACAACATCAGCGTGCCCGCCTATCAGGCCAGCGGCAAGGTGTTGTCGGTGGGGCGGGGCGTGGACAGCGCCAACCAGACCGTGATGGTGCGCGCCGAGGTGACCGAAGGCGCGGAGCGCCTGCGCCCCGGCCAGCAGGTAGAGGCCCAGATCGCCGCAGCAGATTCTGCCACGCTGCAATGGGCCGTACCGAATCAGGCCCTGGTACGGCAGCAAGGTCGGGTGTATGTGTTTATACAAACCCCAGGCGGATACCGGGCGCAAGCGGTGACCGTGGTGAACGCGGCGGCGCAGACCAGCACCATTCAAGCTCCGTTGCGCGGTGATGAGCGCATCGCGGTGCGCGGCGTAGTCGCTCTGAAGGGCGCGTGGCAAGGGCTCGGAGGCGGCGAATGATACTCGCACGCCTGGTAGAATTCGCCCTGACCCAGCGCCTGCTGATGCTGCTGCTGATGCTGCTGCTCATCGCGGGCGGCAGCTACGCCTTCAAGGGCCTGCCCATCGACGCCTTCCCCGACGTCTCCTCCACCCAGGTCAAGGTCATCATCAAGGCCCCCGGCATGACGCCGGAAGAAATTGAGGCGCGCATCACCGCGCCCATCGAAGTGGAGATGCTCGGCATCCCCAACCAGAAAATCCTGCGCTCGGTGACCAAGTACGGGCTCACCGACATCACGCTCGACTTTGCGGACGGCACCGACATCTACTGGGCGCGGCAGCAGGTCGCGGAGCGCTACAACAACATCACGGACGATCTCCCGCCCGGCATTGCCGGCGGCCTCGCGCCGATCACCACGCCGCTGGGTGAGATGTTCATGTTCACCATTGAGGGCGGCGATCTCTCGCTCATGGAGCGCCGCAGCCTGCTCGACTGGGTGATCCGCCCGGCGCTGCGCACCTTGCCGGGCGTGGCCGATGTCAACGCGCTGGGCGGGCTGGTGCGCAGCTTCGAGGTGGTGCCGGACAACATGGCCTTGCGCGCACGCGGCATCGGTTTGGGTGAATTGCAAACGGCGCTGGAAACCAATAATCGCAACGACGGCGCCGGACGTCTCACCGACGGCGAAGAAGTATTGCTGGTGCGCGCGGAAGGCACGATCAAGACGCTGGACGACTTGCGCGCCATTGTCGTAACCAGCCGCGGCGGCACACCGGTACGCGTCGGCGATGTGGCCGAAGTGCGCATCGGCAGCCTCACCCGCTACGGCGTGGTAACCAAGGACGGTCAGGGCGAGGCCGTACAAGGGCTGGTACTGGGCCTGCGCGGCGCGAACGCACAACAAGTGGTGAAGGGCGTGCGTAACAAACTGGCAGAGCTTGCTCCCACACTCCCTGCAGGAGTGAAGACCGAGGTATTTTACGATCGCGGCAGTCTGGTAGAGCGTGCAGTCGGCACGGTGTCTACCGCCTTGCTGGAAGCCATCGTGCTGGTGGTGATTCTGCTGCTGCTGTTTCTCGGCAACCTGCGCGCCGCGCTGGTGGTGGCGCTGACCTTGCCACTGGCGGCCTTGGCCACCTTTATCCTGATGCGGCAGTTCGGCATGTCCGCCAACCTGATGAGCCTGGGCGGGCTGGCGATTGCCATCGGCAGGCTGGTGGATGCCGCCGTGGTGGTGGTGGAAAATACCGTCTCGCATCTGGCGCACGACAAGAGCGCCGCAAAGCTGCCGCGCCTGCATGTGATTTATCGCGCGGTACGCGAAGTGGCGGCACCGGTCACGGCCGGCATTCTGATTATCATCATCGTGTTTCTGCCGCTGCTGACACTCCAGGGTCTGGAAGGCAAGTTCTTTGTGCCGGTCGCGCTCACCATCGTGTTCGCCCTGTCTGCCTCGCTGCTGCTGTCGCTCACCATCATCCCGGTGCTGGCTTCATTTCTGCTGAAGCAGGTGGCGCACCGCGAACCGTGGCTGGTGCGCAAGGCCAACGCGCTGTATGAGCCGACATTGCGCTGGGCCTTGGTACATGTGAAAACCGTGGTGACTGTGGCCGGCGTGGCCTTACTGCTCACTGTGTTGGTGTACCTGCAAACCGGCAAGACCTTTATGCCGGAAATGGATGAAGGCGACCTCATCGTCGGCATCGAGAAGCTGCCGTCCATCAGCATCGAACAAACGGCCGCGCTGGATCTGAAAATCCATCAGGCGATCATGAGCCAGGTGCCGGAAGTGACCGGCATCGTGGCGCGGGCCGGGGCCGATGAGTTGGGGCTCGATCCGATGGGATTGAATCAGACTGACACCTATCTCCAGACCAAGCCGCGCAGCGAGTGGCGCGAGCCCGACGTGGAGTGGCTGAAAGATGAACTGCGTAAGGTGCTCGATCAGTTGCCCGGCATTTCCTACAGCTTCACCCAGCCGATAGACATGCGCGTGCAGGAGATGATTATCGGCGTGCGCGGCGACGTGGCGGTGAAGGTGTTCGGACCGGAGCTTGCCGTCCTCAACCGCCTGGCGGCGGAAATCGAGACCGTACTGAAGACTGTCCCCGGCAGTCAGGACGTATACACCGTGCAGAACGAGGGCGTGCAATATCTCACACTGGAGATAGACCGTCTCGCCGCCGGGCGCATGGGCCTGAGCGTGGACGAGATCGGCGCGGCGCTACGTTCGCAACTGGAAGGCAAGACCCTGGGCGTGGTGCTGGAAGGCGCGCGACGCACGCCAGTATTGCTGCGCGGCGCCGATGCAGTGCGCGCCTCGCCCACCTTGTTTGCCGGTCTTACGCTGACGCTGGAGAACGGTGCCAGCGTACCGCTGTCGCAGGTGGCGCGCTTGCAGCGCGTGGACGGCCCGGTCAAGATCGATCGCGAAAACAGCGCCCGCATGGCGGTGACGCTCTCCAATGTGCACAACCGCGACCTGGTCGGCTTTGTGGAAGAAGCCAGACAGGCGGTGAGCGAGCGCGTGCCCTTGCCCGACGGCTACCGGTTGAGCTGGGGCGGGCAGTTTGAAAACCAGCAGCGCGCCGCTGCACGTCTCGCCATTGTGGTGCCGGTGGCGCTGGGGCTGATCTTTCTACTGCTGTTCGCCACCTTCGGTTCGGTACGTCAGGCCGTGCTGGTACTTTCCAACATTCCGTTCGCCATGGTCGGCGGCGTGTTCGCCCTCTGGCTCTCCGGTGAATACCTGTCCGTCCCCGCCTCGGTCGGCTTTATCGCCTTGCTCGGTATCGCGGTGTTGAACGGCGTGGTGATGGTGAGCTACTTCAACCAGCTGCGCGCGCAGGGCATGGCGCTCGCCGATGTGGTGGTCGAAGGCGCCAAGCGGCGTTTGCGCCCGGTGCTGATGACCGCCAGCATCGCCGCCTTTGGTCTGGTGCCGTTGCTGTTCGCCAGCGGCCCCGGATCGGAAATCCAGAAACCCCTGGCGATCGTTGTGATTGGCGGCCTGGTGAGCGCGACGCTGCTGACGCTGATTCTGCTGCCTATACTCTACCGCCGCTTTGGCGTTGGCCCCAAGGAGGCCGCCGTATGAATACTCCCGATTGCTGTTTGACGCTGATCGCCCCCAAGGCACTGGAAGAAAACCTGCTCGACCTGCTGCTGGAGCATGACGCACTGGCCAGCGACTTCACAATCTCCGAGGTGGCGGGCCACGGGCGCACGGTGGCCTATCAGAGTAATACCGAAAAGGTGCGCGGCCATGCGCGGCAGGTGCGGATGCAAATCATCATGCAGCACGCCGATGCGCAAACCCTGTTGCACGACATCAAGCAGGCGCTACCGCGCGTCAACATTGTTTACCACATCACTCCGGTAACGGAATCGGGGAGTCTCCTGTGAAACGCATTCTTGTATTAGCTGGTTTTCTTGGTGTCTGTACCGTGGCTACGGCGGCAGAGCAGCCGTCGTTTACCGACGTACAGGGCCGCACTAGTGTCGCGGAAGGCAGGATGCCGGGAGCGACCGATTACCCTGATTTGCCGTCGCTAGCCGTGGTCACCGAGGTTATGGAGAACAGCCCGCAGGTCAAGGCCGCAGCGGCAGGCATTGAGCTGGAGCAGGCCAACGAACGCGGGCTCAACGCCGGGCCATACGAGTTCAATGTGACGCTGGGCGCAAAACAGCGCAACACCGACAGCGAGGGCAATTTCAACGAATGGGAGGCCGGGCTGGAGCGCGGCTTGCGCCTGCCCGGCAAGGCCCGCATTGATCAGCAGTTAGGTATACAGGGCGTGCGTCAGGCGCGGCTGGCGCTGGGCGATGCTTTACATGAGTCCGGCCGCACCCTGTTGCGCTCTTGGTTTAGCTGGCGGCAGGAACATGCACAGGTCAAGCAGTGGCAGGCACAGGTGGAGGTGTTGCAACAGCAATTGGGCATCGTCAACAAACGCATTGAGGCGGGTGACGCCCCGGTGCTGGAACGTTCGCTCAGCGAGGCCGCACTGGCGCAGGCCACATACGCGCTCAAACAGGCCGAACTGCGCGCGCAGATGGCGGCCACTGACATACAGCAACGCTATGTCGGGCTCACGCTGCCCGCTGATCCGGCATTTATGGCCCCGGAGCCGTTGCGCGAAAATCTGGATTATTGGCGCACACGCATACTTGAGCACAACCACGAGCTGGCGCTGATACGCGGTGAAGTGGAGCGCGCACAACTGCACATCAACCGTGCCAGCGCCGACCGCACCCCCGACCCTACCGTGGGACTCAATACCTCGTCAGAAAGAAACGGCGCGGAACAGGTCACCGGATTATTCCTGTCCATCCCGTTGTCTGGTTCAGCACGGGCGGCCACACAATCAGCTGCGCTGGCGCAAGCCTCCATCTCCGCTCAAAACGAGGCCGACACCCTGCGCCGCCTCAACGCCGAGATCATCAACACCTACGCCAGCGCCAGCAGCGCCTATGAGAGCTGGCAAAGCGCGCAAACGGCAGCAGACGCCATGCAACACAACGCCGGGCTCATGACTCGCGCCTACAGTCTGGGTGAAGCGAGTTTGAGCGAAACCCTGAACGCGCGTCGTCAAGCACTGGAAACCGGCCTCGCCGCTGCGCTGGCACAACTCAACGCGCGCGAAACACGTTACCGCTTAATGCTGGACGCGCATTTATTGTGGCCGCTCGACAAGGACGAAGACGCGGCGGACGCCGAGCATGTGCATTATTAGAATTCTCTGGCAGGCGTCACATTGCCCTCCTGCATTTTTGAGGCTTCATACCGAGCAAGTACCACTACATTTTCCGCCTTATGTACGCCAGCGCACAGAGTACTTTCGACAGAAGACACATAAATAGCAGCGTTACAACATAGTTAACGAACGGAAGGGTATCGAACTATTAATACTTAGAGGCTTACTGTCACAGCAACAGGCATCCTGCTCGCGGCATTTGCACTGGGCTCCGTCGCCGCACCCGGATAACCCCACAAACAACAAGCCCGGGCACGAGTAGCGGGCAACCAACACCTGATAGCAAGGTAAAGGCAAAGACCTGGTCAAGCAGGTACCAGCCCTTCAACTCAGGTCACATTGATTATATGACCCGCAACAGCGGGCCATTACTTAGCAAGCGTCGAGTGTATGCACAATAAACTCCAATTCAAGGGTGATGCTAATATCCTCTTCCCTCCGAAGGTCCTCTCGAGCCGCCCTGTTACTGGCATCTTGTTGATTTGCCTGAGCCTGCTTACGGCCTGCGCATCACTGCCTGACACAAATGATTTTCTCGACACCTCCGTGCGCAAGCATAGCGCCCCGCGCCTCGAAAACGCCCGTGGCCCGCTGTCGGCGCAGCAAAGCAAAGCTATCCTAGACAAACTCAGCGCACAAGCTGGCAACCCCGATATCATGCAACGACATCTCGCTTTTACAGAAGCGATTGTCGAGAGTCCACTTGTAATTGGAAACCAGGTGCGGCTACTTCAGGATGGGCCGAGCACCTACAGCGCCATGTTCAGCGCTATTCAAAGCGCGAAGAATCATATCAACATGGAAACCTTTACCATCGAGGACGATGAGGTCGGACAACGCTTTGCGGATGCACTGATCGAGAAACAGCAGCAAGGGGTACAGGTTAGTTTGATTTACGATAGCGTCGGTTCGCTTGGAACCCCGGCGGCCTTCTTTGAGAGGCTCAAAGAGCATGGAATCGGCGTACTGGAATTCAATCCGATCAGTCCGCTCCAGGCGAAAAAAGCCTGGTCTTTAACGCATCGTGATCACCGCAAACTCCTCATCATTGATGGAACTACGTTATTTACCGGCGGCGTCAATATCAGCAAGGTCTACTCAAGCGCCCCCTTCAAGAGACGCGGAGCGGATGACGCTGAAAAAACTTCTACCGGCTGGCGCGATACCCATACCCGAATAGAAGGTCCAGTGGTGGCCGAATTTCAGAAGGAATTTCTGAAAACCTGGGAAAAACAAAAAGGCCAACTGCTCGCCGCAAGTAACTATTTTCCTGCTCTCACAAAAAAAGGTAATGATGTAGTACAGGCAGTCGCCACCTCACCTGATGACCCGTTAAGTTTGATTTATCTTACTCTGGTCTCCGCCATCACCCATGCCGAGTCATCAATAAACCTGACAAACGCCTATTTCGTTCCTGACCAGCAACTGCTTGATGCGCTCAAAGACGCTGCGAAACGAGGCGTGAATGTAAAGATGGTACTCCCGAGCTATAGTGACTTCTGGCCCGTGTTTCATGCCGGCCGCTCTCATTATTCAGAGCTATTGGAGGCAGGGGTGAAAATTTATGAGCGGCGTGATGCCTTGCTGCACGCTAAAACCGCATCGATTGATGGTGTCTGGTCAACCATCGGATCAACCAATCTGGATTGGCGCAGTTTTCTGAACAATGACGAAATCAATGCTGTCGTTCTGGGCCGGGATTTTGCTGACGAAATGGAGTCGGCTTTCGAGAAAGATATTGCCCAATCTAACCCTATCATCCTGGAAGAGTGGCAAAAACGTCCGCTTAGCGTGCGCATGAAAGAAGCCGCTGCGCTCCTCTGGCAACGTTTACTATAATCATAGACAGCCTCTATCCCAGGGAGTGACACTCAAACACTACGCACCCATCAAGGCTGCATTTTCTCTGCGTCCTGCCGATATCCTCGCATACCAGCAAGTAACCTGGATGAAACAACGTGGAATCCGGGAAGGATTATCCCGGGTTGCATTGCATTCCACCCAAGCTATGCGCTGAAGTCTTAGCTTACTGGCAACCGTGATATCAAGACGCGCGCCCTATATCCCCGCTGTTTGTTTCACTAGTGAATCGTCGCGAGTCGGACAGTCCGATCTTGGGGGAGGTATTCAAATCCAGCTGCGAGTCTCGTCGGATATCCGCCCTCTCGTTTGATCTTGATCATGAGGCTGAACTTCATCTGCAACCACAAGGCGTGAACACCCTTCTCCGCCAGATGCTGAGTCCAGCCACAATATCCAAACCATACTCCGGACCGGGCCTATAGAAACCCGATCCGTTGTTAATGGATAAGCCGTGACGCGTCCTTCATCAATGTCCCTTCTCCGAGATCACGCGAGATCGAAGCGACCAAGGTTCATCACCTTGCTCCATGCTGCGACAAAGTCGTTGACGAACTTCTGCTGCGCGTCCGCGCTTGCATAGACTTCTGCCAAGGCCCGCAGTTGCGAGCTCGAACCGAAGACGAGATCGACGACGGTGCCCGTCCACTTGAGTTTACCGGTTTTACGATCGCGCCCTTCAAACACATCCTTGGCATCCGAGACCGCCTTCCACTGCGTGCCCATGTCGAGCAGGTTCACGAAGAAGTCATTGGTCAGCGCCTCTGGGCGCTGGGTGAACACACCGTGCTGGCTCTTGCCGACGTTCGCATTCAGGGCGCGCATGCCGCCTATCAGCACCGTCATCTCGGGAGCCGTGAGAGTTAGCAGTTGCGCCTTATCCACCAGCAGTTCGGCCGCCACCCCTTCGAGCCCCTTGCTGGCGTAGTTGCGGAACCCGTCCGCCTTCGGCTCGAGCACGGTGAAGGAGTCCACATCGGTTTGCTCCTGCGAGGCGTCCATGCGGCCTGGTGAGAAGGGTACTTTCACCTCGACGCCAGCCTTCTTCGCTGCGGCCTCGACCGCAGCGCAGCCGCCCAGCACGATCAGGTCGGCCAGCGAGACCTGCTTGCCGCCGGTTTGCGAACCGTTGAACTCCTTCTGGATGGCTTCCAGCTTGGACAGGATCTTCGCCAGTTCGGTCGGCTGGTTGGCCTCCCAATCTTTCTGCGGTGCCAGACGGATGCGGGCACCGTTCGCACCGCCGCGCTTGTCGGAGCCACGGAAGGTGGAAGCCGATGCCCAGGCGGTCGACACCAGTTGCGAGACCGACAGGCCCGACGCCAGGAGCTTGCCCTTGAGGGAGGCAATGTCCTGCGCATCGATCAGCGTGTGATCGACTGCGGGGATGGGGTCTTGCCAGATGAGCTCTTCCTTCGGTACTTCCGGGCCGAGGTAACGCGCACGCGGCCCCATGTCGCGGTGCGTCAGTTTGAACCAGGCGCGGGCGAAGGCGTCGGCGAACTCGTCCGGGTGCTCGTAGAAGCGCCGCGAAATCTTCTCATAGACCGGGTCGAAGCGCAGGGAGAGATCAGTGGTCAACATGGTCGGCGCGTGACGCTTGGACGGGTCGTGGGCGTCCGGAATGCTGCCGGCGCCGGCGCCATGCTTCGGTGTCCACTGATGGGCACCCGCCGGGCTCTTGGTCAGTTCCCATTCGTAACCGAACAGGTTCCAGAAGAAGTTGTTGCTCCATTTCGTCGGCGTGCTGGTCCAGGTGACTTCCAGGCCGCTGCTGATCGTGTCGGCGCCCTTGCCTGTGCCGAAGCGGCTCTTCCAGCCCAGGCCCTGTTCCTCGATGCCGGCGGCTTCAGGCGCAGGGCCCACCAGTGACGCATCGCCGGCACCATGGGTTTTGCCGAAGGTGTGACCGCCCGCAATCAGCGCCACGGTCTCCTCGTCGTTCATCGCCATGCGCACGAAGGTCTCGCGGATATCCCTGGCCGCGGCGAGCGGATCCGGGTTGCCGTTCGGGCCTTCCGGGTTCACGTAAATCAAGCCCATCTGCACGGCAGCGAGCGGATTTTCGAGATCCCGCTCGCCGGAGTAGCGTTTGTCAGCGCCCAGCCAGGTGGTCTCGGCGCCCCAGTAGGTGTCTTCTTCCGGCTCCCAGATGTCCTTACGCCCGCCGCCGAAACCGAAGGTCTTGAATCCCATCGATTCCAGCGCGACGTTGCCGGTGAGAATCATGAGGTCGGCCCAGGAGATTTTCCGGCCATACTTCTGCTTGATCGGCCACAGCAGCCTGCGTGCCTTGTCGAGGTTAACGTTGTCGGGCCAGCTGTTGAGCGGCGCGAAGCGCTGCTGGCCGGTGCCGGCGCCGCCGCGACCGTCGCCCATGCGGTACGTGCCCGCACTGTGCCACGCCATGCGAATGAATAATGGCCCATAGTGCCCGAAGTCAGCCGGCCACCAGTCCTGCGAGTCGGTCATCAGCGCCAGGATATCCTTCTTCACCGCCGCGAGATCGAGGCTCTTGAACGCTTCGGCGTAGTTGAAGCCCTTGTCCATGGGATCGGACAGAGACGAGTGCTGGTGCAGGATTTTCAGGTTGAGTTGGTTCGGCCACCAGTCATGGTTCGACTTTCCAGTGCCGGCGGTGTGATGGAATGGGCATTTCGTTTCGGTTGACATGTGTTCCTCCGTTCTTACATTGAAAATAGATTTGCAATCGCTGCGTGAAGAGTCATGCAACCCTCTCAGCATGCAGAGTAGAGGGGCCAAAGAGAAAAATCCAATTGATATTTAGAACGTTAATGATAGTTGATAGCTATCATACGGCGCGCTGCGAACCAGGGAATCCGCCAGGGTCTGTCAACAATTACACAATCCAAACGAGAGTCGAGACAATCGCGGATAAAAAGGGTCACGTTGGGGTACCCCAGATTCGATTGATTTCGAGTTGCTCAGATTTTCCATCGCTGCCCCAGTGTAGACTTTGATTAAACGCCTGTTTTGGTTCCGTGGCAATAACCAGATAACGCCAACGGTGAGGGCATTACTCCGGTACGCTACCTGCTCGCCGCCTCTTGACCATATCTGCCAGTGGACGCAACGCGAGCGCCGCCAGCGGCAGCAGGCCCAGCACCGCCACCATCGTGGTGCCGGTGGGCAAATCTGCCGCATAGGAGAGCCACAGGCCCGCGACGCTGCCTGTCAGACCCAGCAGGTATCCCAGCATCAGCCGCAGTGCCGGTGTCGCGGCCAGCAGCGTGGCGCTGAAGGCGGGAATGATAAGCAGGGCGAACACCAGCAGCACGCCGGCGATCTGCACCGCGAGCGTGATGACCACGGCGAAGGACATGAAGAACAGCAGCTCGCGCCCGAAGGTAGTCTGCTTGCCGAACCCCAGCACTGCACTGCGTTTGCGCAACAGTATCTGCGCCGCCACTAATAAGGTATAGACGACGGCAATCACGCCGACTTCCTGCCAGCGCACCCACAGGATGTTGCCGTTGAGCAGGGTTTTCAGTTCTTCCATGCCCACGCTGGAGCGGCTCAAAATCAGTATGGATAAAGCACTGGCCACCACATACACGCAGCCGATGGTGGCTTCGCGCGTGGTGATATCCGCTATCTTGCGCAGACAGGCGCAACCCACGGCGGCGAGCAGCGCGGCGCCGAAGGCATACGCCAGGGCCGCGCTGCCGTGGGCGTCGTGGCCGAGCAGGAACGCCAGGCTCGCGCCCAGCGCCGCTACCTGAGCCAGGGCCAGGTCCACAAAGATGACGCCGCGCGCCAGCACGTGCAGCCCCAGATAGGTGTGCGTGATGATCATCAGCACGCTCAGGGCGAGTGCCGGCAGCAAGATCATCCAGCCTTCCATCAGAGAGCGCCGGACTTTTGCAAGGCGGCGACGATGCCGTCGAACAGGTCGAAGTAGGTCGCAACCTCCGGCGCGCTCCCGACCGACTGCGGCAACACGGCGATCTTGATGCCGGTCTGTTCGGCGAGGTAGGTGGCCGAGCGCCGTTCGTAATAAGATTCCATAATCAATAACCCTATCTGGTCCGCCTTGATGCGCGCCACCAGCTTTTGCAGGTGGGCCGCGCCCGGCGCGATACCGGGCACGGGCTCCACCTGATCGACTATATTCAGGCCAAAGGCATCGGCAAGATACAAGAACGAGCTGTGATAGGCGATCACCGGCTTGTCCTTGAGCGGCGCCAGCGCCGCTTGCCACGCCGCCATTCTGGCCTGCAAGTCCTGCTCGAAGCGGTTCAGGTTGATTTGATATTCCGCCGCATGCGCGCCATCCAGTGCGCTCAGCCTTGCGGCAATGGCCTGCGCCATGCGCAGGCCATTGGCCGGCTTCAGCCAGTAGTGAGGATTGCCCTGGGCATGCACGTCGCCCATGGCGCGCGTCACCGGCCCTGCGGGCACGCCCAGTAACGGCACGGTGGTGGAAAGATCAAGATAACCCGCACCGCCCGGCAAAACACGCGCGTTGCGCGCCGCCTGCAACAGCGGCGGCAGCCAGCCGATTTCCAGATCCGCGCCGACCAGCAACAGCAAATCGGCCTGATAGACCTGGCGGATCATGCCGGGTCTAGCCTCGGCGTAGTGCGGGTCACGCGTGCCGGGTGTGAGGCTGATCGCCTCCACCCGGTTCCCGCCCACGGCCTGTGCAATGGCCGCCAGATCCTGCGTGGTAGCCACCACTTTGAGAGCGGCCTGCGAGAGCAGCGGCAACAGCAGAAGGCCAACAGCCAAAGCAATTTTATAAATCGATTGCATGGCTACACTCCTAAAAAGTGTGCGCGGCGTGCGCGCCGAGGCTGAACTCCATCTGCAACCACAGCGCATGAGCATCCTTCTCTGCCAGGTGCTCGGCCCAGTCGCGGTTGTACTGCAGGCGCAGCTTGCTGTACTCGGTGGGGTACCAGGTCAGATTGGGTGACAGGCGCGTGCGGTTGTCACGCAAGGCATCGGCGCTGATGTCATACCCCACCGCCCCGCCGCTGCCCTCGGCATACTCCAGGCGCAGGCCCGCCACCCAGCCAGGCGTGAAGCCCCACAGGGCCTGGGTGAATCCGCCCCAGTCCTTGAGCGTTTCTGCGTCGGTCTGGTAGCGCCGGTTCAACAACTCGCTATGCCAAGCCACAAAGGGGAAGCCGCGCTGGCTTTGCGCGGGTTGCCATTTCAGATACAAGTCGGCGCCGTAAATCGTTGTGTCGGTACCGAGGCCGCTGGCATTCGGCCCCCGCAGCCCGGAGAGGCCCAGGTTCATGGACACCGTGTCGGACAGGTCCAGACCATTCAGCCAGCGCGCCGAATACAGCAGATCACCGGCGTCGCGCGCCGACCGGTCCAGCAGGGTGTGGCCGCCGATTTCCTCGTTCTCTTCGTACAAGAAGCTGGTGGCCGTTTCACCGTTGGGGTTTTGTGCGCCGACATACAGCTCCGAATACCACGGCAGCGGTGTGAGCCAGGAAACGCGTGCGCCCTGGCTGCGCAGGCCGTCGCCGCCGAACAGCCGCGACAGTATCAACGGCTGATCCACGAAGGCCCAGCTATGCGGATGCTGCGCATTGTGGCGGCCAAACTCGGTGAAGTACTGACCGCCCTTGACCTGCAATCCCGCAGGCAGGCCACGGGTAGTAAAGAAAGCTTCCTCCAGCTCGACCTTGGTCTCACCCGCGGAATCAATCTGCAGGATGATGCTGGCCTGGGCGTCGAAGTAGGGGTCTACCGTGCCACTCAGCGTCAGTTCCACGTTTTGCACCGTGAAGCCGTTGCGATTGGGATCATGCGCCCCCGCCTGCAGACCTTCCAACGCCGCGTTGTCCACACTCGAACCCCCTGCCGTGAACAAACTGCTTAACCCGACCTGAATCGGCGTGTGGCTGGGCGCTGCTGTGGCGTGCTGAGCCGGGGCTGTCGTCGCAGTCTGTTGCGCCGCGTTTTCCATGGCGCTGAGGGTCGCCCGTAACGCCTTTATTTCCTGCTCGAGTTGCTGCAGGCGCTGCTGCACTGCATCGGTCTCGCTGGCCGGCAAGGCACTTGAATAGACCAGCATGCAGGCGGCCAACACCCGCACGCGGCGTGCAAATATAGAAGACATATGTCACTCCTGATCATGAACAATACAGTTCGCCCCAACACGCAAGGCGGGCCGGGGCATGCACTAGCGTAGAAAGATCAGGAGGCTAAGGGTGGGCCGCGAATGCGCCGGTGGCGCAATACGCTTTCGAGATAGCGTGTGCTTGTAGCAAACGCAAGAATGAAGACCAGCGCCAGCAAGGGCACCGGCGCGGGTGGAACACAGAGTTGCATACCGGGCACATGACTGAGTTGACAGTCGCTGTGGCTGAATGACCCGCCGCTGTCTTCCGTCAGGTCGTGCTGGCTGACATGCAATGCGGCGGACAGCAGCAGCAACACCAGCAACAGGCTGATTGGCCTGTTCAGACGGGTATTACTGCGGAAGAATTTCAGCTTCATGGGGGCGTCACCTTACCGCTATTTCAGCACAGTGGCAAGAGCGACAGCGCTACAAGAGAGTCGCATCAACATTCACCTGCAACCAATACTCGAGCAACGCCAGATGCCACAGCTTGCTGCCTTGCAACGGCGTCATGTGACTTTCCGGTGCGGCCAACAGTTTTTCCACATAGGCGCGCTGAAGCAGCCCGCGCTGGCGGCAGGCGTTGGAGTTCAACACCTCGCGCATGAAATCCAGAAATTCGCCGCGCACGTATTTCAGCGCGGGCATGGGAAAGTAGCCCTTGGGCCGGTCAATCACGGCGTCGGGCAACAGGCCGCGTGCGATGGTCTTCAACGGATGTTTGCCGCCGCTTTTGAGTTTCAGTTCCGGTGGCATGCCCGCTGCCAGCTCCACCAGTTCGTGGTCGAGAAACGGCACCCGCGCCTCCAGCCCCCAGGCCATGGTCATGTTGTCCACGCGCTTCACCGGGTCGTCCACGATCAGCGTGGTCACGTCCATGCGCAACACGCGATCCATGAAGGTATCCGCCCCCGGCTCCGCCAGCAACGTTTCGACCAGCCGTGACGTATGATCCGCGGCGTGATAATCAGGCTGCACGGTTTCCAGAAATTCGTCATGGCTGCGATCAAAATAGTGTTTGCGGAAGCGCTCCAGATCAGTTCCGATTTCCTGCTGCATGCGCGTATACCAGAAATAGCCGCCGAACACCTCGTCCGCGCCCTGCCCGCTCTGCACCACCTTGACGTGTTTCGAGACGCGCTCGGCCAGCAGATAAAACGCAACCGCATCCTGCGCCACCATCGGCTCACTCATATTGCGCACGCACTCCGGCAACCTCGTCAACACTTCGCTGTTCGGCACCAGAAACCGCTGGTGCTGTGTGCCATAGCGCGCCGCTACCGGATCGGAGTATTCAAACTCGCTGCCTTTTTCTTCAGCCACATCTTCAAACCCGACAGAGAAAGTAAGCAGGTTTTTCTGCCCGGCCTCGGCCAGCAGTGCGACAATCAGGCTGGAGTCGAGCCCGCCGGAAAGCAATACACCGACCGGCACATCGGCCACCAGTCGGCGCTTCTCCACCGCCGCGCGCAGGCTCTGGTGCACCGCCTCAATCCATTCTTGTTCAGATTTTGTCTGCGCCGGGCGTTGTGCGTTGAGCTGCCAGTAACGGCGCACCGTATCGCCACCCTGTGCGGCTACGGTCAGGGTGGTCGCAGGCGCGAGCTTGCGCACGCCTTGCAGTATCGTGTGCGGCGCAGGTACTACCGCGTGCAGCGTGAGTTGGTGGTGCAGCGCAACAGGGTCAATACGGATATCCACCTCGCCCGCCGCCAACAGCGCCTGCGGCGTGGAGGCAAAGCGAAACTGCTTGCCGGTGCGCGAAAAATACAGTGGCTTGATACCCAGACGGTCACGCGCCAGAAACAGCGTTTGCTGGGCGCTGTTCCACACAGCAAAAGCAAACATGCCGTGCAGGCGATCTACGCAACGCTCGCCCCACTCCGCGTAGGCCTTGAGGATGACCTCGGTATCGCCCTCGGAAAAAAACCTGTGGCCTTGCGCCTGCAATTCCGCGCGCAGTTGTTTGTAGTTATAAATCGTGCCGTTGAATACGATGGCGAGCTGCAACGCCTTGTCCACCATGGGCTGGTGTGAGCGCTCTGTGAGATCAATAATGGCGAGCCGCCGATGACCAAAACCCAGCGGACCATCGAAATAAAATCCGTCATCGTCGGGGCCGCGCCGCGCCAGCTGCCCTGTCATGCGCGCAAGCGTCGCCTGCATGGACGGCGCGCCGTCAAAACGCAATTCGCCGCTAATGCCGCACACAGTCAGGGGCTATATGGTTGCATTGAAACAAGGCCTGCATTACTCTTGAGTACGGCTGTCGTCGAGCCGCACCTTCACGCCAACACACACTAAGAGGATGGGAAGAACGCATGAAAAATCCACTCGACTCGATTCTCGGTACGATTATAACAGGCTTGGTACTGACACTTGTTCTGGTAGCCGTCGCCAAGGCCCTTATATAACATTCACTGCAGCGCCTACCAACAAGAGGAATGAAATTATGGAAAATGAATGGGTACCGCTCATCGCACGTTGGATACATTTCCTGACGGGTATTACCTGGATCGGCCTGCTGTATTACTTCAATTTCGTACAGGCCTCTGCCGTTGCCGCCGCCAATGCTGACCAAGGCGGCCCGGGGGCTGCCGGCATCAGCAAATATGTGGCCCCGCGCGCGCTGCTGTGGTTTCGCTGGGCAGCGCTGGTTACCTGGCTCGCCGGTGCGGCCCTGCTCGGCCCGCGCTTTGTGTCCGCCTTCACCCTGCAGGGCAGTGACGCAATCATCGGCATCGGCGCCTGGCTTGGCACCATCATGCTGCTGTTTGTTTGGGGCGTGATCTGGCCCAACCAGAAAAAGATACTGGGCCTGAAGCCTGCAACCGATGCGGAAAAGGCCAAGGCGCGCCGTGTGGCATTTCTCGCCTCCCGCACCAATACTGCGCTGTCGATTCCCATGCTGCTGTTCATGGCCGCCTCGGCACATGGCGGCGCGCTGTTTGGCTGAGCCCCAACGCCACAAAAATAGCTTCCACTCACGCCCTTGAGGCGTTAGAATCTTGCTTGTTACGGCGGCCCCACGCAGGTGGGGCTGCCTTTTTGTTTTTGGTGAGCGTAACGATATGACCCCGCACTTGATGAATACACATAGTCGTCTGCCGGTCACGTTTGAACGTGGCGCGGGTGCGTGGCTGTGGGACAGCGAGGGGCGCAAATATCTCGACGCCTTTTCCGGACTGGCTGTATGCAATCTGGGACATGCACATCCGGCGGTCACGCAGGCATTGTGTGAACAGGCAGGCAAACTGCTGCATGTCACCAATGTATTCCGCATCGCGCAACAGGAGGCGTTGGGTGCGGTGCTGGCACGCGTGTCGGGCATGGATAAGGCATTTTTCTGCAACTCGGGCGCAGAGGCCAACGAGGCCGCGATCAAGCTCGCGCGCCTGCATGGTCATCGCAAAAACATTGATCTGCCGACGATCATCGTGACTGAAGGCAGCTTTCATGGCCGCACCCTGACCACACTGGCCGCCACCGGCAACGCAAAAATCAAACAGGGTTTCGAGCCACCGGTGCAGGGTTTTGTGCGCGTGCCGTTCAACGACCTCGCGGCCATCGCCGCCGTTGCCGGCAAAAACCCGAACATCGTCGCTGTGCTGGTGGAGCCGGTGCAGGGCGAAGGCGGTATTAACATCCCGAACGACAATTACCTCGCCGGCCTGCGCACACTCTGCGACCAACACGGCTGGCTCATGATGCTGGACGAGGTGCAAACCGGGATGTGCCGCACCGGAAAATGGTTTGCGTTTCAGCACAGCGGCGTAGTGCCGGACGTGATGACACTGGCCAAGGCACTCGGCAATGGCGTGCCCATCGGCGCCTGCCTGGCACAGGGTGCGGCGGCCGATCTGTTTCAGCCCGGCAGCCATGCGACTACCTTCGGTGGCAACCCGCTGGTCTGTGCCGCTGCGCTCGCTGTCATTAAAGTAATGCAAGACGAGAATCTCGCTGCCCGCGCAGCGACGCTCGGCAAACACATGCACCATGCGCTCGCACACCTGCTTGCAGGTAACCCGCATATCGTGGACATACGCAGCCACGGCCTCATGCTCGGCATTGAGCTCGACATGCCGTGCACGGATTTGGTGAAGCAGGCGCTCGCCCAAGGCCTGTTGCTTAACGTCACCGCCGAACGCGTGATCCGTTTGTTGCCGCCGCTCATTCTCAGCGACGACGAGGCCGACCAGATCGTGCAGCGCGTAGGTGCGCTGATCAATGCCTTTGCCCAGGCCTGACACCATGACACCACGCCACTTTCTCACCCTGAGCGATTTCACGCCGGACGAACTGGCGCGGCTGCTGACGCGCGCGATTGAACTCAAGACCATGTTGCGCGAGGGGCTGCGTCACGAACTGTTCAAGCACAAAGTGCTTGCCATGCTGTTCGAGAAATCCTCCACCCGCACCCGCGTCTCCTTCGAGAGCGCGATGATCCAGTGCGGCGGCGGCGCCATCTTCCTCTCGCCGCGCGACACCCAGCTTGGACGCGGCGAGCCGGTGGAAGATACCGCGCGGGTACTGTCAGGCATGGCGGACATCATCGTAGTGCGCACCTTCGAGCACGAAAAACTGGAGCGCTTCGCCGCCTACTCCACCGTGCCGGTAATCAACGCGCTCACCGACCAGTATCACCCGTGCCAGCTGCTCGCCGACTTGCAGACCTGGATTGAACACCGGGGCGCCGTTCAAGGCAAAACCGTGGCGTGGGTAGGCGACGGCAACAACATGTGCAACTCGTATATCAAGGCCGCGCAACTGTTCGGGTTTTCACTGCGCATCGCCACCCCGCCCGGCTACGACCCCGACGGCACGTTGCTCAAGGCTGCCGGAGATTGCACCACGTTGCTACACGATCCGGAAGACGCCGTGCGCGGTGCCGATCTGGTCGTGACCGATGTCTGGACCAGCATGGGACAGGAGCAGGAGCAAGCCACGCGGCTGCGCGACTTCGCCCGCTATCAGGTCAATGCCAGCCTGATGGCACTCGCCAAACCGGATGCCTTGTTCATGCACTGCCTGCCCGCACACCGCGGCGAGGAAGTAGCCGCCGAGGTTATCGACGGGCCGCAGAGCGTGGTGTGGGATGAGGCGGAAAACCGCCTGCACGCGCAGAAGGCGTTGCTGGAAATGCTGCTGGCCTGAGCAGCCGTATGGCCGGGCGCGTCTTACCCGGTGCCACCTACCGTCAGACTGTCGATGCGCAGCGTCGGTTGACCCACGCCCACCGGCACGCTCTGGCCTTCCTTGCCGCAGGTACCGACGCCGGTATCCAGTTCCAAATCGCTGCCTACCATCGAGACCCGGGTGAGTACGTCCGGGCCGTTGCCGATCAAGGTTGCGCCCTTCACCGGCCGGGTGATTTTTCCATTCTCGATCAGATACGCCTCGCTGGCCGAAAACACAAACTTGCCGGAGGTGATATCCACCTGTCCGCCGCCGAAGTTGACGGCGTACAAACCTTTTTCCACCGAGGCGATGATTTCTTCCGGCGCGTATTTGCCCGCACGCATGTAGGTATTGGTCATGCGCGGCATGGGCAGATGCGCGTACGACTCGCGCCGCCCGTTGCCAGTGGGCGCCACGCCCATCAGGCGCGCATTGAGTTTGTCCTGGATGTAACCCTTGAGAATGCCGTTTTCGATCAGCACCGTGCACTGGGTCGGCGTGCCTTCGTCGTCGACATTGAGCGAGCCGCGTCGATCAGCGAGCGTGCCGTCGTCCACCACCGTGCATTGCTCGGAGGCCACGCGCTCACCGACGCGGCCGGCAAAGGCCGAACTGCCCTTGCGGTTGAAGTCGCCTTCCAGGCCGTGGCCGATGGCCTCGTGCAACAAAATTCCCGGCCAGCCCGGCCCCAGCACCACCTGCATCGTACCCGCCGGTGCGGCCACGGCGTCAAGATTCACCAGCGCCTGCCGCACCGCCTCGCGAGCATAGCCGAGACCGCGTTCCTGCTCGAGAAAATAAGGATAGCCGACACGCCCGCCGCCGCCTGCGCTGCCTTGCTCACGCCGCCCGTCCTGCTCCACGATGACGCTCACGTTGAGCCGCACCAGTGGTCGCACGTCGGCAGCCCATGTACCTTCACTGTCCGCCACCAGCACCACATCGTGTTCCGCCGCGAGGCTGACGATCACCTGTTGCACGCGCGCATCCTGACGTCGCGCCTCCTTATCCAGTGACTCCAGCAGTTGTATTTTTTCGGCTTCGGACAGGGTAACCACCGGGTCGAGCGGCAGGTACAGTGCATGACCGACGCTATTGCCCCAGGCCCGCAGGCTTTTTTGCTGGCCACTGCGGGCAATGGCGCGGGCGGCATGCGCCGCCTGGGTCAGCGCGGGCAACACGATTTCATCGGAGTAGGCGAAGCCGGTCTTTTCACCACTTACCGCACGCACCCCCACACCCTGCTCGATGTTGTGGCTGCCGTCCTTGACGATGCCGTCTTCCAGCACCCAGGACTCGGAGCGGCTCAACTGAAAATAGAGCTCGGCACTGTCCACCCCGGGCTGCATGAGCTGGTCCAGCACGCGGCTGATGCTGCGCTGATCCATGCCGCCGGGGGCCAGCAAGGTGCGCTGCGCCGTGTCGAGTGTGCTGCTCATGAGGGGTCGCCGAATCAGGGTAGAAGCGGTCTATTTTACCGCGTTTACCCCCTGCCTGTCCGGCCTTGGGGTGAAATACCCAAGTCTATGAATTATAAAGACTAGCTGGTCGCAGCACAGACCGGGCAGCAGGGATCCTTGCGCAATATGACGCTGCGCCACTCCAGCGTCAGGGCATCAAGCAACAACAAACGCCCCTGGAGAGTGGTGCCGATACCCAGCAACAGCTTGATCACCTCCACCGCCTGCACGCTGCCGATGATACCCGGCAGTGGCGCCAGCACACCCCGTTGCACACAACCCTCAGCGGGACCGGGCTCATCCCGATACAGGCAGCGGTAACAGGGGCTGTCGGCACACCGCAGGTCGAATACCGCGACCTGCCCCTCCATGCGAATGGCGGCACCCGACACCAGAGGTTTACGAGCCTGCACGCAGGCGGTATTGAGTGCGAAGCGGGTGGCAAAGTTGTCGCTGGCATCGACCACCACATCGGCCTCTGTGACTTCGCGTGCAAGCGCATCGCCCGCTAAACGGTAAGCACGGGTAGTGACTTTTATCTCAGGATTGAGAGCCGCAATCGCGGTACGGGCAGAGTCGGTCTTGGCCCGGCCGATGTCCGCCGTGCGATGCATGATCTGGCGTTGCAGGTTGGACAAATCGACAGTGTCGTCGTCTGCAAGCACCAACTGCCCTATGCCGGCGGCGGCCAGATACATGGCAAGCGGCGACCCCAGACCGCCGAGACCGATGACCAGCACCCGCGAGGCCAGCAGTTTTTGCTGGCCGTCGATATCAATCTGCGGCAACAGTATCTGGCGGCTGTAGCGTTGCAGTTGTTCTTCATGCATGTGGAGCTACCCACTGCGCCACCGTCAGGCGCGGAATGTTCGCCAGATCCGGATAGTCCTGAATACTGGCATAGCCAAGATCGTCGAGCAGACACGCAAGCACTACACCCTGATCGTAGCCATGCTCCAGTAACAGCCAGCCGTCCGGGGTGAAATGCCCACGCGCCCGTGTCGCAATATCACGCAGGCACCGCAACCCGTCCACACCCGCCGTCAACGCCAGCGTCGGCTCGAAACGCAGGGCAGGCAGATGTGGATCGTCATCCTGCACATAGGGCGGATTGGATACGATCATGTCGAAGCGCTCGCCTTGCAATGCATCAAACCAGCCACCCAGACGAAAGTCGACATTGCGGATGTTCAGACGCACGGCGTTGGCACGCGCCACCTCCAGCGCCGCCACAGAAACATCCGTGGCGATGATCCGGCAGCGCGGGCGCTCATGCGCAATGGCGAGCGCTATCGCACCCGAGCCGGTACCGAGATCGGCAATCTGCCAGCTGGCATCCTCCGGTATCCGGGCCAGCGCTTGCTCCACCAGTAACTCAGTTTCCGGTCGCGGGATGAGCACCGCAGGCGTTACCATAAGATCGAACGACCAGAAACCACAACAGCCAGTGAGATAAGCCACCGGTTCACCCTGCACCCGGCGCTCGATTAAAGCGGCATACGTTTGTTGCAGGGCTGGTGCCAGTACATCCTCCGCGTGGGCGCGCACAAAGCTGCGCGGCTGGCCCATCACGTGTGCGAGCAGAAATTCCGCCTCACCTGCGGCAGCAGGATTATGACTCAGCTGCTGACGTGCACTGCCGAGTGCGTACCCCACGCTGCAGACACTGTCTGCCGTGGCAGCGGCCATCAGCCGGCCAGCGCCGCCAGCTGGTCGGCCTGATACTCACTGATGAGCGGATCGATCACTGCATCGAGCTGGCCCTGCAGGATGCTGTCAAGCTGGTACAAGGTAAGATTGATGCGATGGTCGGTGAGTCGCCCCTGTGGGAAATTGTAGGTGCGGATACGATCGGAACGCTCGCCGCTGCCGACCAGATCGCGTCGCAGCTCGGCCTCGGCCTTGCGCTGTTTGGTCTGCTCGGCGGTAAGCAGGCGCGCCTGCAACAGCGACATGGCGCGCGCGCGATTCTTGTGTTGCGAGCGTTCGTCCTGGCACTCGACCACGGTGTTGGTTGGCAGGTGAGTGATACGGATCGCGGAGTCGGTCTTGTTCACGTGCTGACCGCCAGCGCCGCTGGCGCGAAAGGTGTCGACCTTTAAGTCGGCCGGATTAATTTTAATCTCGTCCACTTCCGCCACCTCCGGCATCACCGCCACGGTGCAGGTCGAGGTATGGATGCGCCCCTGTGTTTCGGTTTCCGGCACACGCTGCACGCGATGGCCACCGGATTCGAATTTGAGGCGTGAAAAGGCGCCGTGGCCTACCACGCGCAGCACGACTTCCTTGTAACCACCGTGCTCGCCTTCGCTGCGATTGATGATTTCCACCTGCCAGCGCCGCAGCTCGGCATAGCGCGTATACATGCGCGCGAGATCCCCCGCGAACAGCGCAGCCTCGTCGCCGCCCGTGCCGGCGCGTATTTCAAGAAAGATGTTGCCTGCGTCATGCGGATCGGTGGGCAACAGCAGGCGCTGCAACTCAAGTTCCAGCGCCTGCTTTTTTTGCTCGGTCTGCTTTACTTCGTCCTCCGCCAGTGCGTGTAATTCGGCATCATCCTCGCGCAGCATTTGTTGCGCGGCCTCATGGTTGGCGAGGGTGAATTGATAACGCTGAAAGCATTCCACAATGGGGCGTAACTCGGCATACTCCATGGAGTAGGCGCGGAAGCGTGCCTGATCCCGGATCACACCAGGGTCTGCGAGCAGGGCATTGATTTCGTGCAGGCGTTCGGAGAGATTTTCCAGCTTGCCGCGGATGGATGGCTTCACGTAGTGGAGTTGTCGTCGTCTTTCAGGCTGAACAGCTCACGCGCGGCCAGCAGCAACTCGGTACGGCCCTCAAACCCGGCCTGTCTCATCTGGCTGCAGGGCATATGGGTAAGCTTGTTGGTCAGCGCGCGGCCCAGCAGATACAGTACCTGTTCGGGGTCGCGCCCCTGCGCCAGCAACCGCCGTGCATTCGCCACCTCATCATCGCGTGTACGCTCGGCTTCACTGCGATAGGCGCGAATGGTGGAAACCGCCGACAGTGATTGCAGCCAGCCCATGAAATGCGTCACCTGGCTGTCGATGATCTCCTCAGCCTGGGCGGCGGCAGCCTTGCGCGACTTGAGGCTCTCCTGAATCACCTCCTGCAAGTCATCCACCGTGTACAGGTACACGTCATCCAGATCTGCCACCTCAGGTTCGATATCGCGCGGCACTGCAATATCGACCATGAACATGGGGCGGTGCTTGCGCGCCTTGAGCGCGCTTTCCACGCTGCCCTTGCCGAGGATGGGCAACTGGCTGGCGGTGGAGGAAATGATGATGTCGGCCTCACTCAGATGTGCCGGCATCTCGGACAGCGCAATGGCGTAGCCGTTGAATTCAGAGGCCAGTGCGTGGGCGCGATCCAGTGTGCGATTGGCAACAATCATGCGTCCAATACCGCTCTCATGCAGATGCCGCGCGACCAACTCGATGGTCTCACCCGCGCCGATCAACAGGGCGGTATGACCGGAAAGGTCGGCGAAGATCTGTTTCGACAACGCCACGGCGGCAAATGCCACCGACACCGGGCTGGCACCGATGGCGGTATCGGTGCGTACCTGCTTGGCGGTGGCGAAGGTATGCTGAAATAAACGCGAGAGCAGCGCGCCCACCGTGCCGGCCTCCTGCGCATCCTTGTAGGCCGCCTTGATCTGGCCCAGAATCTGCGGCTCGCCCAGCACCATGGAATCGAGCCCGCTCGCCACCCGCAGCATGTGCCGCACAGCGGCCTGGTCGTCGAAGGTATAGAGGTAGGGCTGCACCGCCTCCAGCGGCAGTGCATGGTAGCTTGCCAGCCAGGCGCTGATGGAAGCGCCCTGATCCAGACTGTCGGCGTGGCAATAGATCTCGGTACGATTACAGGTAGACAGGAGTGACGCTTCGTGCACGCCGGGCTGCGTCGTCAAGTCACGCAGCGCCTGCTGCAGGCGCGCAGGCGCAAACGCCACCCGTTCGCGTATTTCGACCGGTGCGGTCTTGTGATTGATCCCGATTGAAAATAAAGCCATGCTGGGCACCAAACCCGATTCAAGCGCGCGTCATCTAAACGTGGAAATTCTGCAGGATGGAGCGGCGGAATACAAGTTTTGCCCGCCATCCCCTATCGAAACCGGGCCACCTTCAGGGCAGACTCAGGTATGATGAAAGCCGTCGGCCCGGTATCCCGCAACCTTGATATTGTTAAGTACGCAGGAGCACATTACATGACGCAGAGTTCCCTGGCGGCGCGCGAACCCCTGAGCGCGGCCCTACCTGCTCCCCGGCTGTGCCTGATTCTGCTCAGCGCCCTGCTTGCTGGCGGCTGTGCCCTGCCGCAAAAACAGGCCGCTGGTGATCCCCAGACCACGGCAGTACCAGCGCCCAGCAGCTTCGCCACCGCTGTCATGTATGACCTGCTGCTGGCGGAGCTGGCTGGCCAGCGCGGAGACTATGTCACTGCCTTCGAGCTATATTCAAAGGTGGCGTACAACACGCGGGACAAGGGTGCTGCTGCGCGCGCCATGCAGATCGCGGTCTTTATGCGCGACAACGAAAAGGCGCTCAACGCGGCACTCCTGTGGACGGATATTGAACCCGACAATCAGCAGGCACGCCAGGGCCTGGTGGTATTCCTGATCCGCAACGGACACGCCGAGCAGGCCTTGCCGCATCTGGAAAATATGCTCGCGGCGACACGCACCGCACCTGCCGTCGTGCCCCCATCCTCGCCAGAGTTCGCACTGGAGCCCGAAATGGGTGCCGCTGCGCACGGTTACATGCAGATTGCCGCACTGCTGGGCGCCGAGCAGGACAAGCCCGCCGTCCTGCACCTCATGCAAAGCCTTGTTGCACGCCATGACAACGTGCCCGAGGCACATTTTGCCTACGCCAACCTCGCCTACAGTGCAGGCGACCTCGCCAGCGCACTCATCGCCACCGGCACCGCACTGCAACACAGGCCCGGCTGGGCAAGCGCACTGGTGCTGCGCGCACGTATTCTGCAGTCACAGGGCGACACAACGGCAGCCAGCACTGCTCTCGGCGAGGCAGTAAAACAATCGCCAAATAATTTGCCACTACGGCTGGCCTATGCACGCCTGCTGGTCGACAACCAGCGCATCAAGGAAGCGCGCGCCCAATTCGCGGTGATGGCACGACAGTCCGCAGACAACCCGGATGCACTGCTGGCCCTGGGCTTGGTGTCATTGCAGATCAAACAGCTGGATGACGCCGAGCGCTACTTCAAGCAGACTCTCAAGCTGGGCCAGCGCGAAGTCGAAGCCCATTACTATCTCGGCCAGATTGCGGAAGATAAAAAGCAGCAGCGCACCGCCATCGAACACTACACTGCGGTTACCGAGGGCGAACTCTGGCTCGATGCCCACCTGCGCATCGCCCGCCTTACCGCCAGGGAGGGTGGCCTCACTGCGGGCAGTGCCTATCTGCATTCCCTCAAGACGCAGGATCCGCGACAGCAAACCCAGATCACGCTGGCCGAGGGCGATCTACTGATCGAGTATAAACAGTACGATCAGGCGCTGCTGCTATACAATCGCGCACTTACCGAGCAGCCCAATGACAGCAACCTGCTCTATGCGCGCGCGATGCTGGCTGAAAAAATGGATCGACTTGACCTGCTGGAGCTGGATCTGCAGGCCATACTTGAACGCGAGCCTGACAACGCCACCGCCTTGAACGGGCTGGGTTACACCCTGGCTGACCGCACCACCCGCCACCAGGAGGCGCTGGGCTATATCCAGCGCGCCCTGCAGCTGCGGCCGCAGGATCCAGCCGTCATGGACAGCATGGGCTGGGTACTCTATCGCCTGGGTCGCCACCAGGAAGCATTGCGTTACCTGAAGGCCGCGTTGGAGCTGGCCGACGACGCGGAAATTGCTGCCCACCTCGGTGAGGTGCTGTGGGTGACCGGCGACCAGAAGGGCGCCCTCGAGGTCTGGGAGCAAGGCCTCAAGGTCAATCCTGAGCATGAGGTGTTGCTGAAAACCATGCAGCGCTTCAGCCGCTAGCCGCTGCGCTGCGGCAGATAGATGGCAGTGAAATACTGGCTGACCCTCGGTCTCACCTGCGTACTTGGCGCCTGCAGCAGTCTGCCCGTACCAACACCTCTGCCCGGCACTGCCGAAGCCTTGTGGCAACAACGCCAACCGCAGTTGACCGACCTCCGGCACTGGGCGGTAAACGGCCGCCTCGCCATCTTCACACGGCAGACCGGCTGGCATGCCCGTATACGCTGGATCCAGCGCGACGATGGTTACCTGATACAGTTGGACGGACCACTCGGCCAAGGCGCGGCAGAACTGCACGGCAGTGCAGCCGCTGTGGTGCTACGCACGACGGAGGGTGAATTCAGTGCCGCCAGCGCCGAGGCCTTGCTGGCACAACACCTGGGGTGGCAGCTGCCGGTCAGCGGCTTGCACTACTGGGTGCGCGGCCTGCCCGATCCGGGTGCTGCGGCCGAACGTCTGACACTCGATGACGCAGGCCGAATCACACGCCTGCAACAGTCCGGCTGGGACATTGAGTTCAAGCACTACACGGCTGCCCCGCTCGCACTCCCTGACAGGATTTTTCTCACCACTAGCGGTATCACCCCCGATACCAGGCTCGATATCCGGCTGGTGGTCGAACAGTGGGACGCTCCGCACTAGCCCCTGAAACCCGCGACTCGGGCGGCGCACATTTCTGGTAAAATACACGCCTGATGAAGACGCGTGCCTGGCCAGCGCCCGCCAAACTTAACCTGTTTCTGCACGTCACCGGGCGCCGTCCGGATGGCTACCACAATCTTCAAACCGTGTTCCAGTTTCTGAACTATGGTGACGATCTGCACTTCGGCCTGCGCGACGATGGCGTGATCCGCGCCACACATGTGCTGCCGGACATAGCCGAAGAACACGACCTCTGCGTGCGCGCCGCACAGCTGCTGCAAGCGGCAACGAACACACGGCAAGGCGTTGATATCCGGCTTGAGAAGCGCATCCCGCTGGGGGGAGGGCTGGGCGGCGGCAGTTCGGATGCCGCCGCCACACTGGTGGCGCTGAATCATCTGTGGCAGACGGGGCTCACAATGGAGGCATTGGCCAGCCTCGGATTGCAACTGGGCGCGGATGTTCCGGTTTTCATACATGGGGTGGCGGCTTGGGCGGAAGGCGTCGGTGACAAACTCGTGCCCGTGACCTTGCCCGAACCGTGGTACGTGGTCGTCACGCCGCCGTGCCGGATATCGACCGCCGAGATATTCAATCTGCCGGATTTGACACGCGCGAGCCCCCCGCTCACAATGCGCGACTTCCGTGCAGAGCAGTTGCCGATGTATCGCAATGACTGCGAGGCTACAGTCTGCCGCCGTTATCCGGAAGTGGCCGATGCGCTGGCCCGCCTCTCGGCCTACGCGCCCGCACGCATGACCGGCACCGGCAGCAGCGTATTCGCCGCCTTCGCGCTGGAGCGACAAGCGCAGCACGCACTGGAGCGCCTCGCGCTCGAACCACAGGCCAGCTGGCAAGGCTTTGTGGCTCAGGGAAGAAACCTGTCACCGCTGCACACAGCGCTGGCCAGTGCGTAAAATATATACACTCCGCAGCGTGCCGCAGGCACAAAGCAATGGGGTTCGCCAAGGGGAGTGGCGCAGCTCTCCCCTTGGGTCGCCCGCGCGAATTTACCGCGCGCGGCAGCGAAATTATATTGGGGTGTCGCCAAGTGGTAAGGCACCGGATTTTGATTCCGGCATTCCCAGGTTCGAATCCTGGCACCCCAGCCAAATGATAGTATTACACAAGTGATCAGGAGTGCCGGGGGAGAACCTGGAGGGTTCGACAAAATTGCCTGGGGCAATTTTGAACAGCAGCGCGCAACGCTGCTGACCCCGCAAGGGGCGCGGCACAAGGACGTGCAGCGTAATCCTGGCACCCAGCCAAATTCAAGCACAAGCAAAACATCAGGGGAAATCCATGGCCGACAGTAAAATGATGGTGTTTTCCGGTAACGCCAACCTCCCGCTTGCGGAAAGCGTCGTCAACTACCTCAACATGCCGCTTGGCAGGGCGGTGGTGGATCGTTTCAGCGATGGCGAAGTAATGGTCGAGATCATGGAAAACGTACGCGGCAAGGATGTTTTCATCGTACAGCCCACCTGCGCACCCACCAACGACAACCTGATGGAACTGCTGGTAATGGTCGATGCCATACGCCGCGCCTCCGCCTTCCGCGTCACCCCAGTCATCCCCTACCTAGGCTATTCACGCCAGGATCGACGCGCCCGCTCGGCGCGGGTACCGATTACCGCCAAGGTAGTCGCCAACATGATCGAGAGCGTCGGTGCCGACCGCTTGGTCACCGTGGATCTGCACGCCGACCAGATTCAGGGCTTTTTCGACATTCCGGTCGATAACGTCTATGCCTCGCCGATCCTGCTGGGGGATGTCTGGAAGCACAAATACCCCAAGCTGATCGTGGTCTCGCCCGACGTCGGCGGCGTGGTGCGCGCCCGCGCTGTGGCCAAACACCTCGACGATGCCGAGCTGGCCATCATCGACAAGCGCCGGCCGCGCCACAACGAGGCCAAGGTGATGAACGTGATCGGCGACGTGGAAGGCCGGACCTGCATCCTGGTGGACGATCTGGTCGATACCGCCGGTACCCTGTGCCAGGCCGCGCGCGCACTCAAGGAGCATGGCGCCGCCAAGGTCGTGGCCTATTCCACCCACCCGGTGCTGTCGGGCCCGGCGGTGGACAACATCATGAATTCAGAGCTGGATGAGCTGGTAGTAACCGATACCATTCCACTGCGGCCCGTCGCGGCCGCCTGCCCGCGCATACGCCAGCTCAGCATCGCCGCCATGCTGGCCGAGACCATGCACCGCATCCACCGTGAGGAATCGGTCAGCTCCCTGTTGATGGACTAAGCAGCCCTGTCACTGGCCATTGGGTGGTTTCTTAACCCGCCGATTTCAGCTAAAATAGCCCGTTTTATGGATCCACCCTGCTCTGGTCGCGGAGCGGGTATTGTATTTCAACCCGGAGAAACACATGGCCATTGATTTTGAACTTGTCGCCGAGCCGCGTCAGGAGCAGGGGAAGGGTGCGAGCCGCCGCCTGCGTCACGCTGGCAAAGTGCCCGCCATCATTTATGGTGGCGGCAAAGACCCACAGACGATTACCCTCGACCACAATGCACTGCTGCGTCACCTTGAGCACGAGGCCTTTTATTCCCACCTGCTCACCGTCAAGGTCGGCGGGGAGGAATCCCGGGCAGTATTGCGTGACCTGCACCGCCACCCCAGCAAGCCGCGTATCCTGCACCTTGACCTGCAGCGCGTCAGCCCGATGGAGAAAATCCGCATGCGCGTACCGCTGCATTTTATCGGCGCCGACATCGCGCCGGGCGTCAAACAGGGTGGCGGCATCGTATCGCACCTGATGAACGATCTCGAGATCGTCTGCCTCGGCAAGGACCTGCCGGAGTACATCACCGTAGACCTTACCGAAACCGAGCTTAACGAGACGATCCATCTGTCCGACCTCAAGCTGCCGCAAGGCGTAGCCCTCGGGCACGGCGCTGACCGCAAACGCCCGGTGGCCAGCATCCATCTGCCGCGTGTTATCGTTGAACCGGAAACGGTCGCTGCACCTGCTACAGTCGAGGCCACAGCACAGACCGCCGCCGCTGCCACACCGGAGGCAGGCGCCAAACCCGCCGCGAAGGACGCCAAGTAAGGCCGTTCACCGGCAGAGGTTACCCGCTTGCCGCGCATCGAACTCATTGTGGGCCTGGGCAATCCGGGCCCGGAGTATCAATACACGCGGCACAATGCCGGCTTCTGGTTCGCCGATGCCGTGGCCCACGAGTATGCTGCCGGCTTTCAGGCCGAGAGCCGGTTTCACGCCCAGATCGCAAAATTCACGCCTGACCCGGTCGGCGGTGAATGTCGGCTGCTGAAGCCGCAGACCTTCATGAATAGAAGCGGACAGGCCGTAGCCAGCCTCGCCGCGTTCTACAAGCTGCCGCCGGAAAACATCCTGGTCGCACATGACGACCTCGATCTGCCGCCGGGCGTGGTACGGTTAAAGCAGGGCGGCGGTCACGGCGGTCACAACGGCTTGCGCGATATCATTGCGCAGATGGGTGACGCTTTCGCCCGGCTGCGCATCGGCATCGGCCATCCCGGCAAGGGCAACAATGTAGAAGGCTATGTGCTGAAACGCGCACCCGCTGCGGAGCAGAACTTGATGGATGACGCAGTCGCCGAGGCCCTCGCCGCACTGCCGCTGATCCTGAACGGCGAGCTGGAAAAGGCCATGCAGCAGTTGCATAGCCGTTAATAACTAATATTCTTAAACGTCAAGGCGCAAAGACGCAAAGAAAAACCCGGTGTCTGAGGCTTAATACTTTTAGCTTTCCCTGCGTCTTGGCGACCTTAGAGTTGCGAAATTTTTTAAAGAGTAATCATTATGGGTTTTAAATGCGGCATTGTCGGCCTGCCCAACGTGGGCAAATCCACCCTGTTCAACGCCCTCACCAAGGCGGGTATCGCAGCGGAAAATTATCCGTTCTGCACCATTGAGCCCAATCTCGGCATCGTGCCGGTACCCGACACACGGCTCGATGCGCTGGCTGAAATCGTCAAGCCCCAAAAGGTTATCCCAACAGTCATCGAGTTCGTGGATATTGCCGGACTGGTGGCGGGCGCATCCAAGGGCGAGGGTCTGGGCAACAAATTCCTCGCCCACATTCGTGAAACCGACGCCATCGCGCACGTCGTACGCTGCTTTGAAGACGCCAACGTCGTGCACGTGGCGGGCAAGGTCTCGCCGATAGACGACATCGAGGTCATCCACACCGAGCTGGCACTCGCCGATCTCGACACGGTGGACAAGGCGCTGTTGCGCATAGGCAAGGCCGGCAGGGCGGGCGACAAAGACGCGCTGGCGCAAAAAACCCTGCTCGAGCGTGTGCACGCACACCTCGACAGCGGCCAGCCGGTGCGTTCGCTCGACCTCGTCGCGGATGACCTGAAGCGCCTGCACGAATTACATTTGCTCACTGCGAAACCGACGCTGTACATTGCCAACGTGGCCGAGGACGGCTTCGCAAACAATCCCTATCTCGACCAGATGTGTGCCCACGCCACACGCGAAGGTGCCGCGCTGGTGCCGGTGTGTGCCGCCATCGAAGCCGAGATCGCGGAACTTGCGGACGAAGACAAGGCGGATTTTCTGAAAGAGCTGGGTCTGGACGAGCCGGGCCTCAACCGCGTAATCCGTGCCGGTCACCAGCTGCTTGGGCTACATACCTATTTCACCGCAGGCGTAAAGGAAGTGCGCGCATGGACCATCTCCGCCGGGGCTACCGCGCCACAGGCCGCAGGCGTCATTCACACCGACTTCGAGCACGGCTTCATCCGTGCCGAAGTGATCGCCTATGACGACTTCATCAAATATCACGGTGAGGCGGGCGCCAAAGAGGCCGGCAAATGGCGGCTGGAGGGGAAGGAGTACGTCGTGCACGATGGTGATGTCATGCACTTCAGGTTTAATGTTTGATAAAGGCAGTTGAAAGTAGCAAGTTACAAGTAGCAAGAAAATCTTTATAATTTCACACCCTTGCTACTTGCAACTCGTCACTTGCTACTGTTTTCCAAGGCTATGTAGCTCAGCTGGTTAGAGCGCGGCACTCATAATGCTGAGGTCGGTGGTTCGAGTCCACCCATAGCCACCAATTAATTCAGCAATTTAGCTCACCCTTTAACAATTACCAGCCTGGGCTGTGCCAATTTCGTGTCACGAGGCACAATCCGCTCAGCGTGTTCGGCCAAGTGTTCCGCTGCGAGGTGCGCATACCGGCGTACCATCTCAGAACATTCCCACCCGCCCATCTCCTGCAACACATTAAGCGGTGTTCCCGCCTGCGCATGCCAGGACGCCCACGTATGGCGCAAGTCATGCCACCGGAAATCACTCAGGCCCGCCAACTTCACCGCCCGGCGCCACGCCTTGGTGTTCACCCACCAGACCGGCTCCCCGTCGTACGTAAACACGTACTCAGGGTGCTTACCGACCTGTTGCCGGAGTACGCCGACCGCCTCAGAGTTCAAAGCGACCGGGATCGCCTTCCTGGCCTTGGCTTGGTCGGCATGGATCCAGGCGACCTGACGCTGCAAGTCCACCTGGGACCACGCCAGACGGCACACGTTGCGCTGACGCAATCCAGTAGCCAGCCCGAAACGTGCCATCGCTGCCTGATGGGGCGGCAAGAACGACAATAGACGCTCTGCCTGCTCCCGCGTGATCCAACACACCCGGCGGTTTTTAACCGGATACATCGGCACCTTAGGGGCCTTATCCAACCACTCCCATTCGTAAGCAGCTCGCCGCAGTATCGCCCTGATCAAGGCCATATAGCGGTTAGCCGTGGCACGGGTGCTTCCATCCGCCTTGGCTTCCGCTATCTGGTCCAACAACGCACGGTTTATTTCATTCAACCGCTTGCCACCCAGATAAGGGTCCACCCACTGCAGGATTTCCCTATCCTTATCGGTCGAGGCCTTATGGCTTTTTTCCTTAAGCCACTTCACCACAGCCTCTTTCCAGGTGTACTGCGGGCGCTCACCCAGACTTTCGACCCGCCACAAATCGGCTTTTAACCGGTCGTGGTATTCCTGGGCCTGTTGCTTATCTTCAGTCTCAGTAGATTGGCGTATTCGTCGTCCGTTTGGTGACGTAATGCCGATCCACCACACATTGCCGCGTTTATAGAGTGACATGGAATAACCTCCTTCCAGCCACTTTGCGGCGCTTGCCCATTGTCATGATAGAGCGACCGCAGATAGGCGGCAAGGTCTTCGACCAGGAACACCCACCGCTTGCCCGGCTTAGCCCCCCGAACAACACCCGCCTTGGCCTTTTGACGCAACACTGCCGGAGACATCCGCAGGAAGGCGGCGGCTTCAACGAGATCAAGCGTTCGGCAAACATCACTCACCGTCCTTCCCCAGGCGGTATGCGCGCCCCAAGTCTTGCCGAACGAGGCGATCCCTCTCCATCTGACTCACGGGATCGGGCAGGCAATACAAGCGGCGCTTGGCAGCCACCTTCTCCCTAGTCAGACTCCTAAAGTCATGACAGATAAAATTAGGGTTAAACGGGTCGTTGTAATACGCACGCGTTAAAGCGTCTAACCCTTTCAAACCTTCAACGGGGCAATCGATATCCTTGCTGGCCATATAGCCAGTCAGTAACGAATGATGGTGAGAGGCAAAATAGGCGTCCGAAGGTGCTTGATGGGTAACAAACCGAATCGGTACAGCAACGCCTGGCCCTTGCCATGGAACAGCCTGTAAGACCTCCCACAACGGATGCAGAGGCCAGCGGGATTGCGTCTGATCATTCGGGTTAGGAAGCGTCAGCTTGAGCCAATCGCGAGTGGCGTAGGACCAGAGCGAGGAAAGGGCCCTCAACAAATCATCTGTAGTAGAGACGCCAAGCTGCCGCAAGACCTCTCGCCGGAACTGGAATTCCAGGCGGTGAACGGGCTGGCCATGCTCCCACCCCGCCTCGTACCACAAATCCTTTAAATAAGTCTTGTCGCTGACCTTGATCTCCAAGGTCTTGTCGTAGAGGCGGCAGGAGATAGCTCCACGGCCCAACGTCCAACCCGAAAACTGACGGTCTACCGAATACTCAGTAATATCTCGCGCCCGCGTGACCCAAGCGTTCCTATCCCAACTAGATATAGCAACAGGTGAAACAAAATCGACAAAGAGATCCGCCCGACTAACCCTGGCATATCCTTCGACCAGGCCAAAGGATTCAACCACCTGCATGAGGTCGGCTAATACATAATCCACCCCCTTGGCAGTTAACCAGTGACTGGATATCTTCACATAGGCCAACGGGAGGGAGCGCGACTTAGAACCAGCGATCTGCAGGCGGTAACAAGGATCATCCAAAATATAAGAACAACGCTTAGTCCCACGGTCCCGCACTATAAAATTGTGACCCCCGAAAGAATAAACCGCCAGGGCTTGAGTCATGACGGACTCGGACTGTGCCAAAGTCTTGAGCCTATCAAACTCGGTAGCCTTTTCTTGGGACAAGGCACCCGAATAGGACACGTATAAACTGTCTATACCAAATCTGAGAAGAAGACCGAATCCATCTTCAATGCTATTAGCAGGTGCTGTGTTACTAGGCGGCGCACCTTCTGGCCTGCCGCCGTCCGCACGGTGCGTGCTCGCGCACGCTTCCGTGCGGCCTGACGGTGAGCCGGATACGGCGGCTACAGTGGGCTCATGCCCTGCAAGGGCAGTCTCAGGGTTAAATCGGTTCTGATTGTGCATAAAAAAGTCCTCATCCATCGGCGGATATGCGATTGCTTTCCGCAACGGATAGAAACTTTATGCACTAAGGGCCTTAGCCTGAAGGCACTAAAAAATATTTTCACTGCCTTGACTTTTTGGCGCGGCTTTGAAACTTACGATACTCGGCGAGGCGCTTGGAAATATAGCCCACCTCCTCGATGCGATTATTATATCCACCGACACCCGCACTATCACAAACATACAGAAGTTCAGAATGCGACAGGGTGTCGAGCAAATTCATTCCGTCCAGCAGGGCAAAGGTCAGCCATAAGGAATGGAACCGAATTTTCCCTCGAAGCACTGGATTGGCAATGCGGTAAGCAAGCTTATCTAAGAAATCGGCGTCACCCGCAAGCTGGGCGCGCTCGGAGCGCTCCTTAAAGTATGGCAGGTTCGTCAAGATAGTCCGGTCTATCTGAACCGCAAGACAAAAAGCGGTGTCGTCGCCAGCGATGGCTTGTTGGACTAAAGCCGTCATTTTCTGCCCATGTACCATCAGGGCCATGTAGTTGTAGAAATTGGATAAGAGTGACATCCAGATGATTTGGCTCACCCGGATTTCCTCGGCCTGGTCTTCAGGGCTCAGAGCCTCGAAAATTCTGCAAGCCGATTCAAACTCAGCATCAGTCTTGGGTATGTGGAAGCCATCGAAATCAAGAGATATCAGATGACCGATAAGTTCATTAAGGAAGGCAGTTTGCTCTTCTTCAGTAGTGATCTTTCCTAGTTCCTGATTCAGTTCATTGATTGCATCGGGGGTGAGGAAAGCAGAAAAACCAAAGCAATTCAGCTTTTTTTCATCCAGGTATAGCTCAACATAGTTTTTAATCTTGAGATTTTGGAAAGCACGCTGAATCGTAGGCGGGAGTACCATCCAGCCGCCTTTGGACTGCATGGACACCAGAATCCAATCCAAATCCGGGATAATGCACTGGAGATACTTTATTGCGTGCTCAATATCGGGTTTAGGTTTTAAGTCCATGAGGTGAATTTCAGGCCCAACGCTTCCTTGGGGCGCGCCGAATCTCGGTGATTTTAATGTCGAGCGCGGCCTGGATGCTGTAGAAGATGTTGCCGTTGGGGTGGGCAGATTCGTTGCGGTCGTCCACCAGCTTGGCGTAGGTGCCGATCTTGCCGTTGTCACAGGCGATGAGCTTGAGGAAGCGCAGGATGCTGCGTTCGTTCACGGTGCTGAACACGAAGGGCGAAGTCGCGTCGAGGAGACTCTTCTCGATGTCCTTGCCGAAGCCGATCAGGCCCATCGCGAAATCCTTTGGCGTCGTCTGCTTGATCTGCCAGATGTTGAAATAGACGAAGCTCATCGTGAGCATGTGGTAGGCGAGGAAGGCGAACTGGAATTTGCCGTGCGTGTGGTTCGTCTCGAAGGCGTCCCACAGAAACTCGATGTACTCCTGCTCTTTCGGCGTCTTGAAGGAGAGCGGCAGGTAGTCGGCGAGTTCGGCGGCTTCTTCCATCGCTATTGATCAGAAACGGAAACCAAACAGGCCACCGTCTTCCTTGGCATCAGTCAAGACCGTCGGGAGCACATGGTCCAGAAGGTTGAAACCGGCGACGGTCTCCTTGAACGCATCGTCTTCATTCATCGTGACGATGTACTGAAAGCCAAGCTCCGCAGCCGTTTCCGCGCCAACCTTTAGCGCGCTGATTAGCTGCCGACCATCAACGCCGTCGAAGAGATGGCTGTCGTGAATCAGGAATCCTGGCCCCATGCCATGCTTGGCACAGAGGCGCATGAGCATCATGTCAAAGCAGAAAATCTGCATGTTCTTGATGCCCTTGCTGCGTGAGCCTTGCATTGGAAACTTGAATACCGGCCCATTGGACGTTTCTTCTATGGTCATGCTGCCAGCGGACTCGTACAACCGCTTTGACGTCTCCTCGAAAGCGAGAATTGCTTCGGACAAGCGCGTCCTCTGCTCGGCAAAGTCGCGCCGCAGGCGCAGTGTCAGTCTGTTTCGTTCGATTTCCAGTTCGTTCTTCGTTCCCTCCAGTTGTTCGGCAGCCTCGAAGCGTTGCCGCAGCGACTCGACTGCCGCTTCCATGCGCCCGGCTTCACCTTGCAGTTGAGAAAACTGATCCAGCGCGCCGTGACTTTGTAGAATGCCCATCACGACAGCCCGCCGTGCGTCGAGCCGGACCTTCTCCTGCTCGCGCGCCGCCACGCGCTGTTTCGCCGTATCCAACTCTCCGGCGAGGTAATCTCGCCGATTCCGAATGACCGACTCATGGAAACTTCGCACGTCTTCGTAGCGCTTGATGGCGACACCTGGCAATGCGACGCCCGCTTCTGCGTAGATACTCTGAAGATCGGCGAGTGACGGGGGTGCTTCCGCCTGTATGGCGCGCTCTAGGTCTCCGATCATTGCCGCGTCAATCACATTGGCGTTCGACAGGTCATTGATTGCGCGCGTGAGCTGATCAGCCTCCGCTTCCAGTTCTGCGTACTGAGGCAGCACACGGAACGAGGCAACCTGGGACTTGATATCTGTCAGTCTGGCTTCGGCCACAGTCAGTTGGGTGCGCAGATCGGACGCCTTTCCGACGATACTGCCGAACGCACCAGCCCCGGCCGCCTTCTTCAGTTCAGCCAGGGTCTTCTCCCGATCCCGAACTTTCTGCCAGTCGCTGGCAATCCTCCAATCCAAGCCAAGCAGGAAAAGCAGGGCGACCTGATAGTCACCGGCCTGCTGCATGTTTGCCTGCTTCTCAGGTGTGGTGAACGCACCGCTGAGTTGCCGACGCACGAAATAGGCGAACAGAGAACGGAATGTCGGGACGCGCCCATCGTACTCAGGCTCCTCATGCAACCCGAATATTTTTTCGCCTAGGAGTTCTACCCACTCGGAATTCGAGAGGCCGGTCTTTCCCTTCGCGAAGGTGTCGCCTTCAAGATGAATCTTGGATTTTTGATGCCCCGAGCGTTCAACCTGAAGATTCTCGCCACCGAGATCGAACGCCATGCCAAACGATGCGTTGACGAGCGCGTCCGAACGGAACAGGGAATCCTTCCCGGCATCCGCGCCGGTCAGGAAGTGCACGATCTCGATCAAGCTGGTCTTGCCCGCCCGGTTGCGGGTTTGCTTATCCGTCGCGCCTGCTTCCTTTTGCGCGATCAGCACATTCAATCCGGGCTTGAACTCCAGCGCCTTGAACGTCGCGAGACTGCTGTAGATGCGATGGATCATAATGCCCTCCGAACAAGCAGACCGTCATGCAATTCGATCGCCCCGATGAGAAAAAGCAGGTCGAGCGCAAGCACGAATCCGTCGTAGTGCATGGATCGCGATGCCTTCTGGTCAATGACGGCGCGCGGCATCTGCTCCCACAAGGCTGACACGGTGACGGGGTGTGACAGGTGCCGCAGGATCGCCGCGCCGACAGTAAGCAGGGCACGATCCTGGGACAGGTGCTTGGAAGGAAGAATCATAGTGCGGCCCACCGTGGTTCTTCAAAGATGTCGCAGCGCTCGAAGTAGTACGCGATGACCGCGAGTACAGCCAACTCGTGCTCCGGCGTCCCGCGATCATCGCCCCCGACCCACGATTGAAGTGCGGCAAAGATCCGGTTCGGGCCATCGCTCCCGCGCAGCTGCCGATACTCGGCCTTAAAGGCCTCGGCCAATCGTTCACCGAGCGTCTCGTCGTGCCATTGGGCGAGAAACTCGGCGACCAACGGCGACTTGATCATGCCCTCCTTGAGCAAGCACGCTACGGCCTCGGACAAGGCGTTTGCCTCGATCTTCCCAGTCGGGACGTCCTTCACGTCGGTCATCGGTGGCGCTGGGAGCGTAGCGATCCTCTCCAGCACGACCTTCAAGTCACCGAAGCCCAACGTAATCTTGGTCGCGTCGGTCGGGGCAGGCCCGAACCACGACGCTTTGTCGTCTGCGGTGAGCTTTCTGAAGATCAGCCGAAGCTCCTCCAGGGTCCACGGCTGTAACTGAATTCCAGGGTTTGCCGCTTCGAAGTCAAGTAACAGCTCTTGAACATGCGGCGGCAACCCATCCGTCGCGTTATGGACGAACGTCCAAGCGTCGAAATGCTTGCCCCAATGCTCCCTCGCACCCGCGAAGTCCTCAGTGATCTTGGCCTTCGCCTTTGCTGCATCCATCTGATTCGGCGCGTAGACCTGGAACAGCCGACGCTGCGATTTGAGAAAGCCGTCGTTCTTGCGGTCACCCTGATTCCCCCACGGCCGGCAGGCCATGAAATCGGCTTTGTAGGCTATGCCCATTAGCCGCTCAAAAAAGGACTGAAACGCATCGCCCTTCGCGCGGAGAAACTCGTTCTCGAATTTCTGTTCGTAGTAGGCGTCTCGCAGATTCATGCGCCAGCCTCCGTAGATAGTGGCTCTTCTTCGCCCCAGATGCGGGCGAGGGTGGCCTGGATCTTTTGCTCGAAGCGGGCGATCAGTTCGCGGTTGGCGGCCACCAGCGCTTGCTCGGCTTCGATCTCGGCGACGATGACTTGCTGGGTGGCGAGGGGTGGGAGGGGAATTTGGTACTCTTTGAAAAACCCGTTGTAGAAACTCTGGACGGTAACTCCAGGCTTGATGCCGTCTGCGATAATCGAAGCAGCCCTTGTCTTGAGCACATAGAACAGAAAATTAGAACTTACCGCCTCTCCCTTGGGCAGGAACGCAATCAAATCCTGATTGATGCACATAGGCCGGGACAGCATCGCAACCGGGAATGAGTGTTTGAGGATCCCAGATCGCACAACACAGACCACGGTCTTCGCCGGAAAGAGTTTCGTTGCGCTGCCAGAAACTGCTTCCGCTGAGATATGGTCCTCGGTGTCGAGAATAACGTCAGACTTCATGTCTTTCGGCGAAACCCAAGGTATATCACCAGTCCAGTAGCTCGGTTCCGCTTTCGACGGCGTGCCTCCACTTGTTGTCGTGAAGTGCTCGCCCAACTCAACCATCGGCCATTCAGGGTGGATGGGGATGTGGGGGCGGTAGTGGTCGAGGACGGCGCGGGCGCCGTTGATGACTTTCTGGTAGCCCTCGATCTCCGCCACGATTTCCTTCTGCACGTCCAGCGGCGGCAGGGGGATTTGGAGTTCGCAGAACTTCGACTTGGAGATTTCTGCGAACGTCCCGCCTGTTGCCCACGCTTGCATCGTCGGCACGAGCTTGGTGAGCGCAAGAGCCACGAACTCCGGCACTGCTCGCGCCGAATCTTCGATCACGACGTTCTTGAAGCCTTGATTCGTAGCGATGGGGACACGGTTGATCGCTATGCGGCCAATGGTCGCGCGGGTCGAGACCACGACCGAATTTGCCGGGATCATCTTCGCGGAAGACTCGCGCAAGCCTTTGTCGGAAATCGTCCGTTTCGTCGCGGTGATTTCAGAGATGAAGTCGGTCGCTGGAAGGTCAACAAGCGTCGCCCAGGGAATGCCGCCGCCCCAATACTCCTCAACGTCGGACTTGGGCGTGCCGCCGCTTTCAACCCGAAACAGAGTCTGTTCGCCGAGGAAGACCAGCGGGAAGGAATGATTCGAGGCAGCCCCCTCCCGATACCGCTCGCCGCTCAAGTTGAAATCGCCATTCGCGGCGAGCTTTTCTTTCGGCACGATCTGGGCGGTGGACGCGCTGGCGAGGATGCTCTCGGTGGGCGCTTTGGTACGGAGGGTATGCAGGTACGCAGCGAGTTCGGCCTGTACCTGCGGCAGGTCGTTCTTCTCGATGGCTCGCCGCTGGGCGCCGAGGCCGTAGCCGTCGTTCTCGACTTTGAAGAAGGCGATGGTGTCGGCTGCCTTGGCGAGGGATTTGTCGAGGATGAGGATGCTGGTCTTCACCCCGGAATAGGGATTGAAACAGCCGGCCGGCAGCGACACCACGGCGACGAGGGAATTCTCGACGAGCATTTTCCGCAGGTCTTTGTAGGCGGTCTGACTCTGGAAGATGATGCCTTCGGGGACGATGATGGCGGCGCGGCCGGTGGGCGTGAGGTGCTCGGCCATGTAGTCCACGAACAGGACTTCGCTGCGCTTGGCCTGGATGGAGAAACGTTTGTGGGGCTTGATGCCGCCTTTCGGGGACATGAAGGGCGGGTTGGCGAGGATGACGTCGGCAAATTCGTTCCAGCGCTCCTCGGAGGTGAGGGTGTCGTACTCGAAGATGTGCGGATCGGTGAAGCCGTGCAGGTAGAGGTTCACCAGCGAGAGGCGCACCATGTCGGGCGAGATGTCGTAGCCCTTGAAGTTTTTGGCGAGGCGGCCCTTGTCGTCGGGCGTGAGGGTGCTGTGGCCCTTGGCGTCGGTGTTGCTGCGCAGGATGTGCTTGTAGGCGGAGATGAGGAAGCCGGCGGTGCCGCAGGCGGGGTCGAGGATGGTTTCGCTTTTCTGCGGCGCGAGGACTTCGACCATGAAGTCGATGATGTGGCGCGGGGTGCGGAACTGGCCGGCATCGCCCTGGCTGCCGAGGACGCTGAGCAGATACTCGAAGGCGTCGCCGAGGCGCTCGCTGTGGTCGTAGCTGAACTCGTCGATGATCTTGAGGAAGGCCTTGAGCGTTTCGGGGTCGCGGTAGGGCAGGTAGGCGTTCTTGAAGATGTCGCGGAACAGCGGCGGGATGCCGGGGTTTTCGGGCATCTTGGCAATGCCTTCGCCGTAGAGGCCGAGCATTTCGTGGCCGCCAAGCGAGGGGGCCATGAGCTTGGCCCAGCCGTAGCGGGCGTAGTCGCCGGTGAAGAACTTGCGCTTGCCGCCGAGTTCCTCGCTCTCGGCGTCCATGTCGTCCATGAATTTGTAGATGAGCGCGATGGTGATCTGCTCGACCTGGGATTTTGGGTCGGGCACTTTGCCGACGAGGATGTCGCGGGCTGTGTCGATGCGGCGCTTGGTGTCGGTGTCGAGCATTACTTCAAGCGTTTCATGGTGTTGTCAGCCAGCAGGGTGTGCATCTGGGAGATGGCGATTTCGTTGAGCTTCTGCAGGCGCTCTGCCTGCGTCAGGCCTTGGCGGATGAGGACGGCGTTGAGGCTTTCCAGATTGGTCAGGACGACCAGTTGCTCCAGCGGCGCTTGGTCGCGGATGTTGCCCTCCGCATCGGGGTTGGCATCGCGCCATTGCTTGGCGGTCTGACCGAACAGGGCGACATTGAGCAAGTCCGCTTCGTTGGCATAGACAAGCGATGCCTGCGACTTGGTGATGGCAGGCGGGATGAGCGTCTCGCGGATGGCATCGGTGTGGATGCGGTAATTGATCTTGGACAGGGTGCGCTGGAGATTCCAGCCGAGTTTGAGGCGGTCGCTTTCTTCGTCTTTGAGGCGCTGGAATTCCTTGATGAGGTAAACCTTGAATTCAGCGCTGATCCACATGCCGAATTCAAAAGCAATGTCCTTGTGTGCGTAGCTGCCACCGTACCTGCCTGCTGTGGCCCGCAGGCCGATCGCGTTGGTCTTTGCAACCCAATCCTTGATGCTGATCCTGTAGCTGTTCAGGCCCGCCTGACTTTTAATTGTGTCGAATTCGCCATAATTAAAACCGGGGTTATGGACGCGCTCCCATATCCCCAGAAACTCCACGGTATTGCGATTCCTTAGCCAGTCACCGATGAAAAAGTCACCGTCCTTTGCTTTCAGCATGTCGGTCAGGGAAATGTAGTCCTCATCGTTCTGTGAAAGTACGGTGATGCTTGTTCCAAGAACCTCGATGGACAACTTCTTTGATTTGCTCATGGCGATTCCTATGGCGCGAACTGGTTCAAGGACACGTAATCCTTGATGTATTCGGGGACGAGCGTGCGGTACTGCTGGGGCACGGCTCTGAAATCATGGGTGGTGAAGTACGGGTTGGTGGCCAGATCGGTGAACTGCCTGCTGTCGATGATGTCGCGCACCCGATTGCTGGTGACGTAGGCCTTGAAGTAGGTCTTGATGGCCGGGATGGCCGAGGGCGGCTCGGGTATGCGGTCGGCGACGAACTTCGAGAACTCTTCCTCCAGCAACTCATCCTTCGACTTGAAGCGCGGGATGAGGCCGAAGACCTTCTCCAGGATTTCGCGCAGGGTCAGGCGGCGGTCCACGGCGGCGGCTTTGCGGAGCTTGTCGAGGGTGTAGTACTCCTCGGGCTTGTCGAAAACTTCGCGGTTGACGTAGTCGATGACGCGGTCCCACTGTCCAGCTTCAACGGCGGCGACGACGGTGTCGTTGGCGCGGATCACGTCTTCAAATTTATCGAAGAACATGCGATCGATCTTCATGCCCTCGGCCGTGATCTCCTCGACACGCATCGAAGCCAGTATATCGGCGCCGAGGTGCTCGTAGGTTCCGCCCACGACCACCGGGCCTTGGCCGCCCCCGTCATCGCTGCCCTTGCCCTTGGGCGGCGGCAGCTTCAGCACTTCGTCGTAGTTGAACTCTTCCTCGAAGTATTCGCAGTTGGCGAAGAAGTCGAACAGCTTGAAGGCGGTTTTGATGGGCTGTTGCACGCCTTCCTTGAGGGTGTCGTCGAAAAGCACTTCGCGGAAGTCGTGCTTGCGCGTGCCGCGTCCCTTGATCTGGATGAAGTCGGTGGGCGAGAAGATCGGGCGGAAGAGACCGATGTTGAGGATGTCGGTGCAGTCGTAGCCGGTGGTCATCATGCCGACGGTGACGCAGATGCGCGCCTTGCTGGTCTTGTACGAGGGGATGAAGTTGCCGGAACCGAGCAGATTGTTGTTGGCGAAGTTGATGGTGAACTGCTGGGCGTCGGGTATCTGGGAGGTGACCTGCACCGCGAAGTCGGACTGGTACTTGGCCGGAAACATGCGGTCGGCCATCTGATTGAGGATTTGCGCCAGCTTGGCGGCGTGGTTCTGGCTGACGGCGAAGATGATCGACTTGCCGATTTCGCCGCTGACCGGGTCGCGCAGCGCGTTTTCCAGAAACGTCTTGCAGAGAAGCTGGTTGGTGGTGTCGGCGAAGAAACGCTTTTCGAACTCGCGCTGCTTGAAGGCCTGCTGCTGGTCCTCGCCGGTGTCATCGGTGAACGAGACGACGAAGCCCTCTTCGGAAAGCAGCGTGGTGGTGACCTCGGTGCGGGCGTCCACCACGGTCGGGTTGATCAGAAAGCCTTCCTTCACGCCATCGAGCAAGGAGTAGCGGAAGGTTGGCTGGCTGTCCTCGCAGCCGAAGGTGCGGTAGGTGTCGAGCAACAGGCGACGTTCAGCCTCGCGCGGGTCGCGGGTGCCGGGGTTTGCGCCGTCGAACCGGCGCAGGTAGTCGCGCGGCGTGGCGGTGAGGCCCAGCTTGGAGCCAATGAAGTAGTCGAACACGGCGCGGGCGTTGCCGCCGATCGAGCGGTGCGCTTCGTCGGAGATGACGAGATCGAAGTCGGTCGGCGAGAACAGCTTCTGGTATTTATTGTTGAACAGCAGGGACTGCACGGTGGTGACGACAATCTCGGCGCGTCGCCAGTCGTCCCGGTTCTCCTTGTAGATCACGGTCTGATAGTCGGCCGACAGCACCGCAGCGAAGGACTTCTTGGCCTGGTCCTCCAGTTCAAGACGATCCACCAGGAACAGTACGCGGCGCACGTTGCCGGAACGGAGAAAGAGCTTGATGACGGCGGCGGCGGTGAAGGTCTTGCCAGTGCCGGTCGCCATCTCGAACAGGAAACGGTCCTTGCCGTCGCCGACTGCGGCCTGAAGGCTGTGGATGGCCTTGAGCTGGTAGGGCCGGAGAAAGCGCAGCTTGTTGACCTGGATGTAGCCGGGGCGCTCCGCTTCGTTTTGCCAGGCGGCTTCGGATGCGTAGTTCGGGCGCTGGGTGCGAACGATGTAGTCCTCGCCGACCTGCTCTTCGATCAGGCGTTGCGGGTTGGGTGTGACCTGCTGGTAGCCGATCACCGAGTCCGGCGTAGGGAAGGACGTAATGAGGTAGGGGTTGCCGCGCTCTAAGTCCCAGAAGTAGTGCAGGTTGCCGTTGGAAAGGATGACGAAGCGGCAGTTCTGGGACTTGGCGTACTTGCGGGCCTGCTCCTTGCCGACAAGCGGGCTCTTGGCCTCAGACTTTGCTTCCAAGACGATGAACGGAAACCCCTTCGCATCGAGGAGCAGGAAGTCAATAAAGCCTTTGCTTGTTTTCTCGAAGTTGTCGCCCAGTGCGTCAAGATCGGCTGATTTGATCGTGACGCTGGGCTCAAGGCGGATGTTCGCGGGCATGTTTCCGTCCGCGAAAAAGCGCCAGCCAGCCGCTTCGAGCAGCTTGTTGATCTTGATGCGGGCTGTGGCTTCTTTATCGGACACTCTCGTTCCTGTCTCAGCGTGGGTGGTCAAGCGTTATAACGTAAAAGTAAGGGGCTGCGCGCTTTTGCGCAGTCCCGCTTGACTGCCGGGTTCGGCGTCATGGGTTCCGCCTGCTATCGACTATGCGAAGTAAGTGGCTAGCCAGAACAACCATCTCTTGCGCTTCTACTGCGTCGTTGATGGTGACGGTACGGTGGGAATGTGGATTTTTGTACGAACCAATTGCTCCGGCAAACAAGTGCGCCAATGCTTCGCGCTCCGCTTCTAGCTGCTGTTGATCGGAGAGTGGGCCGGTAGTCTTGTCGAATGCCTTGCGCATTAATGGCACTCCGATGTCTGCATCGGCGAAGTGACCCGCATCACGCACTGAAATTTCAACAGCTCGGAATGACTTGAACACCGCCGTTTCTAGGTCTCCACGGACGATGTCAAGCCAAACTTCGTCGGCAATGGACGGGTGTAGTAGCGCTTTTGGGAAGCCAACGCTACGTGCGTAAGTCTTGAAGTTGTCATTTGCCAGCACTGCCCGAGCGCGCCGACTCAATAGCATCCAGCCATTGTTTCCATTCGATCCGGGTGCCGGAATGAGAAGCCCCTGTATCGTTAGCCAATTCCAAGCCTCAGCCAGTGCTAACTCGGCCTCGTTTCGACGGTTCTGCGGATAACCGTCGTTGGCCCCGACAGTGCCGGCAATGTGTGATGCGATCGCCTGAGGGTGAATAAGACCGTTCTGTCTGTGTTCGTTGGCCAACCGTAGAACAACCTCGGCAAGCTCCTCTGGCGCAAGCGCCAAGAACACTTCGATGTCCGGGATTAGCGAGGTCAGAGTTGCCATATGTCACCAGTGGAAGAGCATGAATGACGCCGAACAGTTATTCACCAGACCGACCGGTCAGGACTATTGAAATTCCCAGAACATGCCGATGCGCAATAACTGCTTGATTCATTGTGGGTGCTCTGAGCTTGTCTGTCCGCATATGCAATCATAGTACAGATCGATGACGCAGGTGTACTGTGGAGGCTTTAACCCTCAACAGGAGTGACACTTATGGGGTCAGATTAGCCGGCTGTTGGCTCAGACCGGCCTCAGCCGACCAATACCGTGATCGAGTGACTGCTATGGGGGGAAATACTCGACCGTCTTCGTCTGGACGCATGTCGTCATTCGCGACCGCCTCACGCTGAAAAGAATGTCTTAGACAACAGTAAGTTGATCACCATACGGGATAGCCATCTCAAGTGGGCCAGCTGAAGCTGAGCTCAATCGCTGTGCCAAAATTGTGGCCATTTTCTAAACGGCTAAGAATAGCCGACTAATACATCAACTACGGTTTAATGAGGGCAAGCACCGTAAGTGACTGATGTAAATAAATGTATTACTTCTGGTCCGGGCTCATAATGCTGAGGTCGGTGGTTCGAGTCCACCCATAGCCACCACTCCACTTCGCGCTTCAGTCTGTACTACCCACTGCACTTTCACAGCGCTGAGGCCAGTCAAAAATTGCCCGCCTACAAGGGGGCTCGCCGCCGGCGTACCCGTCATGGCTCTCGCACACCCATCTTATGCGCTGAGATATATCTCAGAATGGGCTCCTTCGAGGCCCATTCAGGCCGCCAGGAAAAGCTCCGATACCGGCCTCGGTTTTGCGATGTGATAGCCCTGCGCATAATCCACACCGATTTCCCGCAGCTTGTCCAGTATCTCCTGCGTCTCTACGAATTCAGCGACAGTACACATACCCATTAGATGCCCGATATCGTTGATCGACCTGACCATGGCGAACTGTATCGGATCCCTTGCGATATCCCTGATGAAAGAGCCATCGATCTTCAATATGTCCACGGGCAACTCTCTGAGATAGGCCAGGGAGGATAGGCCTGTGCCGAAATCATCCAGCGCAAAGGTGATGCCTTCCTTTTTGAGCGTGGTGATAAATCGCCTTGCACTATCCATATTATGAATAGCGGCGGTTTCCGTGATCTCAAGGCAGATAGTCTGAGGTTGGACTCTGCTGCGCCTGAGTTCGCGCAGAATGAATTCCAGAAATTCTTCATTGCCCAGGGAAAGGCCGGAAATGTTGATCGCACATTGCTCGACGACACGCTCAGACCGCATGGGACTGATGCTGGAAAATGCGGTGGAGATAACCCATCTGTCGAGCTGGATAGATAGACTATAGCGCTCGGCTGCGGGCAGGAACTTGTTGGGCATGACCCAGTTTCCTGTCTCGTCTTTCATGCGCAGTAGCAGCTCGAAATGCAGTCCGTGATCGTTGCCACCAGAAACCGGTGCTATTGTCTGATAGAATAACTCGAAACGGCCTTCCTCCAACGCCTCTGGAATTCGAGTCGCCCACTCCATCTCACCCCGCCTCTGCACCATCTGCTGATCATTTTGGGCATACACGTGTACCTGGTTTCGCCCCTGATCCTTTGCCGCATAACATGCGGCATCGGCGCTGGCCATAATATCTGCGGTATTGGCACTTACCTCGGTGATCTGAACCACCCCAATGCTCACGCCAACGCGGTAAACCCGATCCATCCAGTTGAAGCGAAAATCTTCGATGGTCTTGAGCAAACCCTGCGCAATTTTCCAGCCAGTCGACAATGTACAGTGACTGAGCAACAGACCGAATTCATCGCCACCCAATCGGGCAAGAGCGTCCCCTTTCCTTATATTAGCCTGCAGTAATTGGCCAAGCTGTATTAGCAGCAGGTCGCCGGCTCCGTGGCCACAGGTATCGTTTATGATCTTGAATTGGTCAAGATCCAAAAAACACAGGACATGTTCGCTGCAATCAGTCTTCGCGTTTTTCAAGGCGTGAGCTAACCTATCCTCGAATTCCAAACGGTTGACCAACCCCGTCAGGCTGTCGTGTGTCGCTTGATAGGATAGCTTCTCGGTGAGTTTGTGCGTCTCGGTAATATCCTCGCAAACCAGTAATGTAGCGGTAGTATTGTCATCCTGCATAAATGACTTACCCACCACTCTTAGCCAGATGATATTCCCCTCTGCATCCATCTCACGCAAAGTCCATTGACACTTCCTGCCGGGCGTCATCGAGCAACGCGCTATCATCTTGAGCGATTCATTGCGATCCTCTGGCAGCACCCTGTCAAGCACGGATGACCCGATCAACTCATTGTCGGCCAGCCCGAGCTGCTCGATCCCATGCTGATTGATCGACAGTACCGTTCCCTCTCCATCCACAGTAATCAGCATCAGCGGGTTGGCATCGTAGAGCGTACGAAAGCGTTCTTCGCTGATGCGTAGTGAGCGCTCCACCTGGATGCGCTCTACGATATTAATCTTGAGCTGATCTCCTGCCTTGTCGCGCTGGATCAGTACCTTCCGGAAGGCCTGGATGGCTTGATTGACGGCGCCGAACTCATCCCCACGACTCAGCGACTGCTCCGGGATATTGATATCTCCCTCGGCCAGCCGCGAGAGCGCCTCAATGGTGTATTTGATATCCGACGTGAAGAGTCTGGACAGCAGTGTACTGCCTAGCACAACGAATATAATTGTGCCACCCAGAATCATAATGAACAACAGTGCGCTGGTGTTGAATGTAGACTGGACATCCGCCACCCCGGATTGGGCGCTTTCCTGCACAGCATCAATGAAAAGCAGAAACTCATCGTTTGCGGTGTTGTAGGCCTGATTGGCCTTGAGCGTGAACTGCGTGATCAGCTTTACCTCTACTGACGCCAGGAACACCGTTGATCCCACCTGATGGCGGTAGTCGAGGAGCCGTTGCCGCAGCCTGTCGGATATCTGCTGCTGGCCGGCGTCAAATTCGAACTTGCTACTGAGCTGATCCAACCCCTCGATGGTTCTATTGACCGCTATGACGCACTTCCTTCCCTCGGCATATATCTCTGCCTCGTGCACACGCTCCCGCAACGAGGATGCAAGCAGACTGATGAATTTTGCGTGATTGGTGGAAAACTCTGAAAACAGCCGGAACATCTCGCGCATCTTGGGCACGTCCCGGCTGACCGTCTGCTCCAGCTGGCTCCTCTGGGTTTCCTGCGCGGACAGAAAAATCGCGCCCAGGCCCAGCATCAGCGCCACCGAGATCGCCGGCAACAGCAGGAATTTGGTGCGAATAGAGAGGTTCGAGAGGAGCCTCATCAGATCAATGCTCGTGCTTCATGTTGCCCTTAGAGCCACGCACCCGCAGGTCGTGGGTATCACTTACCAGTTACCGGCCGGCGGGTTTCTTTATTGCCGCGCACGAACTCCTGCCAATGCGCCGGAAGTATGGTCGCAATATAGGTGAATTCATCGCCGGCGCCGGGCTTGAATACGATGGCAACGCCCTCCGGCTTGGGCCAGATTCCGGTCGCCTCTTGCAGATTACCGGTATGGCCGGAAAGCACGGTGTTGGTGCCGGGTTCGCAGGGGGCGGTCGCCAGCATTTTTCTCAACGCCTGTGCCCGGCGTTCGGCGGTCGCTTCGTCGGCGTCGACGCCTTGCCGCAGGTCATCGACGATTTCCATGCTGCCGAAGGCGAGTTTCGAGCTATCGATGGCGCGGCAGAAGGGACTGCTGAGCACGGTGGAGACGCGGATACCAAGGGCCTTTATCGCCTCCCCGATCCCGCGCATCTGGTGCCGGCCCTCCTCCGAGAGCGGCCGCTGGGTCTCAC